>JAIPFN010000240.1 GCA_021736615.1 Phycisphaerae bacterium
CTTGTCGCAAGCGGTCTGCAGTTCCTTGAACGGGTCGCGTTTCCACGGGGTAGCATCATAAACATTATATTTGCTGACTTTTGAATGGTATAGCGCAAAGCCGTCGTGATGCTTGCAGTCGAACACTAAATACTTCATACCGGCGTCGACGGCAAGTTGAGCCCACTGATCGGCGTTGAACTTACCCGGATTGAACTGACCTGCAAGCTGTTCGTACTCTTTGACCGGGATCTTGGCCCCAAACATTATCCACTCGCCGATGCCCGGGATCGCCTTGCCCTTCCACTGACCGGCCGGGATCGAGTAAAGACCCCAATTTATAAACAAGCCGAATTTGGCCTGATTGAACCAATTCAGGCGAGCTTCTTTCGTAAGATCGCTCTTGTCGAAACCTTTCAAATCGGCATTGGCTCCGGCAAATGAAATGCTGGTGAAACCAGCGAAAGCGACCATTAGTATCAGCAAAACCTTAATTGTCTTCATAATCTGTCATCTCCTGAATAAATTGTTGAGTATTACTGAATTGTTCATAGTACTTTCATACAGGCCGTTAACTACAAGTTTCAATGTAAGGAGGGACGTGATAATTCGGCGTCAATTGATACATCGCTACTGGTTTTTGAGGTGTTAAGGACGTGGATAGCCAATATGTTTGTCCCGTCGGTAAGAAATTCTGAAGCGTTATTTATAACATATTCTGACCATACGGCATTACCTATCCAATCGCCGGTATCTGTATAACTTTTATCACCCGCCGAGACTCGGAGACGATAAACCTCATGACCGTTGATCGAGACGATACAGCCATCATCGACATACAGGCGCAGATCCAGAGTGTCAGGAATACCATCGGCGGGATCGATCTCGAAAGCATGACGCAGATACACTGAAGTGTAATTGTTCTGCATGTCACCAAGAACCGTATTGTCATCACCATCGCCAAAGCCGATGCTCGTCTGGCCGATCTGCCAGGTTCCATCTTCTGTAAAAGCAATTTCACGCCAGTCGGAAGGCGGTTCGGAGGTGCCTTTGCGATAATGCCAGCCGGTGGATTCTGAGTCGATCAGAAGTATCGGCGGGAAAGCTTCGGCGGTGAATTCTGTAGTCGAATTCGCCCAATCGTCGCCAAACGAGTTCGACGCATAGCAGCGGAAATAATAAGTCCCGCCCTGATCAAGACCGCTAATGTCAGTATGGAATGTTCCGATACCTTGCGCGGGCAGATTGATCTTGTGGTCCCAGGCACCAGGCGTTGTACTTGTGCCGCCGTCGCTGGCCCCCCAGTAAATGTCAACTGTCGCATTATCGGCGCCATTGTGGGTCACCTGGCCATTGATCGTGGCTTCGTAGGTAGTAATGTTAGTTGGAGGCAGGTTAATCACCCTCGGGTTAGTAACCATATTTTGCAGCCAGTGATCTGCCATGATGATCAGATCAGTTTGACCGACCTGGCCGCTTTCGTCGAGATCGGTTCCCTGGCACCATGCCGACCATTGGCAATTATTACTCATCCATTCGGCGGCTAACTGGGAAAAGTCCGTCAAATCAACTTTACCGTTTATGTTAATATCACCGGGGATGGACATATCACCAATAACGAAAGTCATATTGGTAGAATTGCCGCTGATATGACTGATATATAAACGCGAAGTGCTCCCGTCCCACCAATTGGACTCCGGCAACGTATCGTCACCGAAAGTATCGTTATTGCCTGCATGAAATAAGTCATTGTCGCCGCTGCCGGTACTGCCGGGAGTTTCGAGATGGAACAAACCGTCGGCCTGTTCAAGAGATACTCTGTAGTGCTTTTCAGGGGTCATATCCTGATATTCGCTGGATGTCCCCGATGAAGCGTCAACGTGCCAGATCATCAATCCGGTATCCGGGATATTGACACGCCGTCCGTGTTTTTGGCAGTTTTCAATCAGGAAGTACTCTTTCGTTGAACCTGGCTTTGCGTATTTGTAGCAAGTTGGCTCTACAGAGAGATCGAAAGGATCCTCCGGGGCGGTCAACTCCGTTCCCCAGTCCAGATCATTAATTACCGTCGGATCAAGCCATCCGGAGCTTATGCGTAAATACGGATTTGGTGGAGGCGGATCTTTTCTGTTTCCGCCGGCCATTATGCAATAACTGCCCAGTCCCTTGGCTGATATGCCGTCATTGCCATAGTCATAATAATCACCCCAGTCGCACATCATGTGCCCATTTTCGTGACAAAATGTTCCGATGATTAAGGACGTGCCGATGTTTGTCATCTGGTAATCATGGAATATCGTCCCATCCGAGGCTGTCCAGTTGCTTATGGCACTGCGATGCGGCCAGAGTCCATTGGCCCATCCGCAGCCGTCTGTTCCGCCGGCATAAAAAATATTTAAGCACTTAACCCTATTATTTGTGCCTTCTCGGGTCAGGCTTGAGAAGTCGTAACCAAGATCGATCGCCCCCTCAATGGCGTCTTTTACCAGTTGCCTGGTGTATCCATATCCATCACTGCAATCTCCATCGCCGCCTTCCCGGTAATAAGCTTTGGTCTGAGGGGCACGAACATAAGCGGTTACAACATTTGTATATTCCAGATCGCCTCCTGAGACATCATAAAAATAATCTCTTACGGAGCCGTTGTTTCCATTAGTGCTGTATCCGACCAGATTGCAAAAATCATCAATTTGCGACCGTGTAAAGGTACCACCAGGGTCGTCTGAAAAATCAACTAAGATTGTCAGGCCGACAATCTGCTCGGCACCGGGGGCGGCCTCTATTGCATCTGAAGTGTAAAAAGTAACCAGGCCATCGCCTGGAGCAGGCTGCGGTTCAATGTCCATTGCCAGTTGCTTCCGTCTTTGTTGTTGTTTTTGGCGAATAGTTTGTTTGTTAAGGTCAAGATGTCTGACAAGGGCAGGGCCGGGGCCTTTGCCTTTGCGTTTGCCGTTGGTCTTATCTTCAAACCGTTCTTTGGCACGCATTCGGGCAACAAAAGATGGGTGGTTAGGGTCGGTAGGTTTGAGGTGATCATATACCACGTCTGTCGGGACAAAATCAGAGGCGTCATCGCTTACATCAGCATAGACCATTTGTCCGGAATAGTGATCGTGAACAAGCGTATAGCCATCCAGGCTTTCAAACCTGCCATAGAACTCATCGCCATAGCCTCTGACAATGATTATTGTGCCGTCCGGCTGGGTGAGTTCGATTTCCTGTCCATTGTAATTGGCGCCAAAAGCGGCGAAAGATGACAGGGTTACAATTATAATAGCCAATGTTAAATTTGAAAAATCCTTGCGATAGTTCTTCAATTCATCCCCTTTTCTTAGCTGGTTTCATGGGCCCGTTGGAATTCAGTTAAAATTACAACTATTATTAACATTCGCCCGAAGACGCGGAAATCAAAATGCTTACAATTATTATAGTTTGCAGGACGTTATTTTACAACTTAAAAACCAACCAAAACATAGTTATTCCGATGGTTATGCAGAAAGTGCATGTTTTTCAACGATTTTTGACTTCTTTAGGTGTTTTCTGTTGAGGGAAAATATTAGTTTGATTATTTTTATGTGATTGGATACCATAGTCAGATGGTAATTAGAACTATAAATCTTGAAAGGATTTGACAATGAAATCAATGGAAGACCTCCAAGATGCGTTTGCCGGTGAGAGCCAGGCTAACCGTAAATATCTTGCATTTGCTAAAAAGGCCGATTCTGAGGGTTTGCCGCAGATCGCTAAGCTTTTCAGAGCAGCAGCGGCAGCGGAGACCATCCATGCGCTGGCACATCTTCGGGCGATGGACGGGGTTGGAACTACTAAGGAAAATCTGGCCGGTGCTATGAGCGGTGAGGAATTTGAGTTTACCGATATGTATCCAAAGTACATCGAAGACGCAAAGGCCGACGATAACAAGAGAGCACTGGTATCGTTTAAGAACGCCATGGCCGTCGAACAGGTGCACTTTAGCCTTTATAACGAAGCTGCCAAGCAAGTCGCAGATGGCAAGGACCTGCCAACTGACAAAATCTATGTTTGCAGCGTATGCGGAAACACGGTTCTCGGTGAGGCACCGGAAAAATGCCCGGTATGCGGAGTACCGGCAAGCAAATTCGACGAAGTAGAATAAGGCGTGTGACGTAAAGAGTGAAGTGTGAAGTGTGAAGTGTAAAGAGTAAGGCGTAAGGAGTAAGTTTTTTTATGGAATTTAAAGTTAATTTATCTCGTCCGGATATAACAGAAGCGGAAATCAAAGCGGTTACAGATGTTCTGCGCACCCCCAACCTTTCGCTTGGGCCAAAGCTTGGCGAGTTCGAGGAGGCCTTTTGCGCATACACCGGCATGAAACGGGCCGTCGCGGTTAACAGCGGGACAAGCGGGCTGTATCTGTGCATGAAGGCTATGGGAATCGGCGAAGGCGACGAGGTTATCACTACGCCGTTTACGTTTATCGCTTCGGTTACTACGATAATGATGGCCGGTGCAAAACCGGTATTTGTCGACATTGACCCGGTGACTTTGAACATGGATCCGGCAAAGGTCGAAGAAAAGATAACCGAAAAGACCAAGGCCATTCTGCCGGTGGTAGTATTCGGCAATCCGGCAGGTCTCGACAAGGTATGCGCTATCGCCAAAAAGCACAACCTGTTTGTTGTCGAGGACAGCTGTGAAGGTCTCGGCTCGGAACTCGGCGGCAAAAAAGTCGGTACTTTCGGGACTATGAGTACATTCGCTTTTTATCCCAACAAACAGATCACTACAGGCGAGGGCGGCATGATCCTGACCAACGACGATGAGCTTGCCGACTTGTGCGAGTCTCTTCGCAATCAGGGCCGCGGAAAAGGCGGCGGCTGGCTGGCCCATGACCGGCTTGGGTATAATTACAGGCTTAGCGATATTAACTGCGCTTTGGGTATTGTCCAGCTTTCGCGGATAGGTGAATTCGTGGCCAAACGCCGAGGCGTCGCCGAAATGTATCATGAAGCTCTCGGAGGCGACGACAGACTTATCGTGCCGACCGAACCGGCCGATTGCGTGATGAGCTGGTTCGTATATGTCATCCGCCTGGCAGATAAATCATTGACCATCGACACAAGGAACGCCGTTCTCAAACGTATGATCGAAAGAGGCATCCAGGTGAGCAATTACTTCCCGCCGGTCTATCTCCAGCCGTTTATCAGCGGAGAGCTTGGCCATAAAGAAGGTGATTTCCCGGTAACAGACGAAGTATGCAAAAGCACTATGGCACTGCCGTTTCACAACAACCTAACGAGGGAAGAAGTCGAAACGGTCGCCACAGAGCTAAAAGCCACCTTGGATGAAATTCTCTAATTATTCTTGTTTATTAGTGTTAATTCGTGGTTGGCAGGCGCATAAAAATAGCGGCTGAGACCTTTACGGAAACAGCCGCTCAAGATTGTTCTACAGGCTCGTCTAGCAAAGAGCGATGTAGCTGGCAATAGCCAGAATCAGGATTCTTTTCTTGGTGACCATAAACGGCAGCCACACTTTATGATAAAAGTTAGTCATCATATTCCCCTTACAATTAAACTTTTATTATTCACCCAACTCAAACATCTTCCCATTTTCCAACCCGACCAACGAAGCCGAATCATCATTGTTAAGACTATTATAACCGCATTTTAGGAAAAACACAAGAAAAATATATAAATTAACGCTGTAAGTACCTGCCTTATAAGGATTTAGGGCTTAGAGATTTGGCGATTTTTCGCCCTTGCAAATGCCAAAAAACGCTGAAAATTCTGTTTTTCTGGGCGTTATTTTGAGTCAAACAGAAGTGAGGGTAACCTGCCCATAATCGCGCTGCGGTCATCTTGCCAAAAGTACGCCGCATCCAAATGAATCCCCGCTCATATTATACTCATATCAGTGTTATTATCTGGACTTTTGGGGTGTTTTGTGCTATTTTACTTTCCATGAAAAATACTGAAAATACAAATGTTGAATCTGTCGGTTTTATCGCTCTGGGCTGTCCGAAGAGTCTTGTCGACAGCGAGAAAATGCTTGCAGAGATTGGTGAGGCGGGGTTTGTTATCAGCCAGGATATTGCCGCTGCCGATGTTGTCGTGATCAATACGTGCGGTTTTATTGCCCCTGCAAAACAAGAGGCTATCGAGGCTATCGCCGAGGCCGTTGAATGCAAGACCAGCGGTTCTGTTAAAAAGGTCATCGTCACCGGCTGCCTTGCCCAGCGGATGGGGGCCGAGCTTATGGACGAGGTCGAGGGTATTGATGCTATTGTCGGCCTTGGCGAGCGGGACAGTATCGCCGCGATAATTGAGCGGACTCTGCATCCTGCAGCCGATGGGGATTCGGCGGTGTATATGGACGGTGATGCGGCGAGTGTTTCAGATGATCGCGGGCGGCTGCTTATTACCCCGGCTCATTGGGCGTATATGCGAATCAGCGAGGGGTGCGACCGCAAATGTGCGTTTTGTACGATACCTTCGATTCGCGGCAAATTTCGGAGCAAACCCGAAAATATCATTCTCTCCGAAGCCGAAGAACTTACCGGCAACGGCGCCGTCGAGCTTAGCGTTATCGCACAGGACAGCAATTACTACGGGCGAGACCTCGGTGAGAAAGACGGACTTTCGCGGTTGATCGGCGGGCTTGAGAAGATAGACGCTCTTAAGTGGATTCGGCTGATGTATCTGTACCCAGCTGGGATCGACGACAGGCTGATCGAGACGATCGCGGCTAGCGAAAAGGTCCTTAACTATATTGATATGCCGGTCCAGCATATTAACGACGATATTCTAAAGTCCATGCGGCGGAGTGACCGAAAGGATAAGACGATGGGGCTTATCGAAAGGCTGCGGGCAGCGATGGATGATGTTGTTTTACGGACTACCGTTATTACGGGTCTGCCTGGCGAAACGGACGAAAGTTTTGCCGAATTGATCGAATTTATTAAGTGGGCCAGGTTCGACGCTCTGGGGTGTTTTAGTTTTTACCCTGAACCGGGAACCCTCGCTGCCGAGATGGACGGGCAGGTGCCCGAAGATATTCGCAAAGAACGAGCCGATATTTTGATGGGAATTCAGCAGGGGATCGCTTTCGAAAAGGCCCAACAGTGGGTAGGCAAGAAGCTGACCTGTCTGATAGACGAAGGGGCCGACAAAGACGGTATCGGGGTAGGGCGATTCTTCGGCCAGGCCCCGCATGTCGACAGTATTTGCCTGGTGAAAGACTGTTCAGCAAAAACGGGCGATTTTATAGAAACCGAGGTGCTCGGGACTAACGACTACGATTTAATAGTAGAACAAATTTCTGGTTGATTATTTTAACGGATGCTGTAAACTATCAGTAACGGGGGCTTTAAGCCCGTGAAACCGTGATGTTGGCTTCCAGCCAACATCAAATGTCGGCAGGATGCCGACATTACGAGAAAAACCGGCAGGATGTCGGCGGTACGGAGAAGTTGTATGGCTGCTAAAGACGATAAAAGGATAATAAAACATGTTCCCAACGCCCTGACTATTGGGCGGCTGGTGCTTACGGTTGTGTTTCTTGCGATGATTTTGCTTGCACCGGATTCAGAAGCCGAAGGCACAACAAATTACCTGCTTATCGCGTTTATCCTTTTTGTTGTGACGGGCCTTACCGATATTGTCGACGGCAAGGTTGCCAGGATGTACAATGTAACAAGCAAATTCGGTCGCATCGTCGATCCACTCGCCGACAAATTTCTCGTCTGCGGCGCGTTTATATGTTTCGCCATCGTCGGTCAACCTACCCTTAACAATTTTGACCTTCCTCCAAAATTTATGACGTTATTTTACTGGGGTACGGCGGGGATAATAATCACGCGCGAACTGATGGTTACGATAATCCGCCAGATCGCCGAATCGAGGGGCGTAAACTTTGCCGCTACTGTTTCCGGCAAACTAAAAATGTTCTTCCAGTCGTTTTCCATCGGCATGGTAATGGTCAAATGGGCCTATGTCTCAAGAGAATGGGGAGACTGGTTCGCGGTCGTCACCTTCGCGATAATGCTCGTAACGACGGTGATTTCCGGAATATCGGCAGTAATGCGACCGATCAAGTAATATAAGTACTCTAATGGTTCGTCAGGCCTTTTCACTCGTTTCAGCCGGTAGTTTGTTATCTTTTTTTCAGCCTTTTGTGCACACCCCTCTGCAATGATTTACAGATACTCTCCAAGCCAGTAACACCTGTTAATAAGACGACCGTCATAACTGACAATATGATGGCGGTAATACACCGGTCAAGGCCGATCATAATGCCTATCGCCGCAAGTACCCATATCACGGCAGCAGTTGTTACGCCCAATACGATACCTTCCCGGCCTATGATTACACCAGCACCGATAAAGCCTATTCCGGTTACTATCTGGCCAATGACCCTGGCCGAATAAGCATCTTCACCAAGAATGCCAGATATGGCTGTAAAGAAATATGCCCCCATACAGATCAGCGTGCTGGTCCGAATCCCAGCCGCTTTACCGGACAACTGCCTTTCAAGGCCAATAATAATACCGCATAAAGCTGCCGTCCCGAGACCACTCGGGCTAACCGGGTAAAGCCATTGAGATATATCCATACGATGAACCTTTGTACTGAATGATTGACTAAATAGTAATTTTCATCTTTTTGCAAAGACTTAGCTTTGTTGTTTTACCGAAGAGTGCCCGCTCACGGATTTATCTTTCGATGATCCGGAGTTTACTGCGATATCATGCAGAAGAAAATAGTTGAGAATTGTCCGAATCGCAATGATAGCCGCCAGTTGGCCGATATCTGTCCATGTCGGTGCCAGTGTTGTTTTAAGGATGCTCGCTCCGATTAGAAATCCAAGAGCCAGAGAAAAAGAATGCCCCAGTTCCATACGGCTTGCATTTACAGAACTCGAAGAACGACCCGGTGTTAACACGTCGGCCAAGTATATCTTCAGCGATTTAAAAATGCCTATGGAAAGTACAACCATGGCCAAAAACTGACATAATAACACGATTATGCTATTGAAAACGCGAATCAAATCATGCAATTGTTCCATAATATCCCTTTGAAAAATTTTTTCCAATGCAAACCAAGATATTCAGATTACAAAAGCATTATATTGCTATTCAAAGACAAGTCAACTTTCAAGATCATAGAGTCTTGATATTTTTGAGAATCATGGGACTGTAGTCAATAGGAAACAGGCATCAATCAGAGCACCTGTAAACAGGTGACTTTGCCTATTCTACTTTAAATGTACGGCGGACTTCAGTTCACTCTGACCGACCAGTTGGCCGGTCAGAGTAATCCGATTTTTTTATTGTCCCGGTGTTGGCGA
>JAIPFN010000241.1 GCA_021736615.1 Phycisphaerae bacterium
CACTCTGGCGTCCGATGTCCGATCCGGATTTTCCGTGGCTTGGCATAATGATAGCCTCTCCGATCATCGGCATCTGGTATTGGTGTACGGACCAGTACATCGTCCAGCGAACCCTTGCTGCCAAAAATTTGAGCACTGCCCGCCGCGGCGCGATCTGGGGCGGATTTCTGAAAGTCTGGCCGGTAATGATCTTCCTGGTTCCGGGACTTATCGGCTATGCACTGCATCAAAAGGGCAGCATTGATATTCCTTATAAAATGTCAGGCGGAGAGTTTGTATTGGAAAATGGCGAAAAAGTATTCGACGGCGACCAGGTATTCGCAACAATGGTTTCGAAATTGTTGCCGGTAGGTCTTAGAGGATTGGTTGTCGGCGGGTTACTGGCGGCACTGATGAGTTCGTTGTCGTCGCTGTTTAATTCATGTTCTGCGCTGTTTACAGTGGACATTTACAAAAAACTGCACCCGGCTGCGTCGGAGAAATTACTTGTCCATGTCGGCCGTATGGTCACAGGGGTTATTGTGGTGCTCGGGCTGTTGTGGATTCCGATAATGCCTTTGATCGCAAAGGGGGGACTTTACAAATACCTCCAGAGTGTGCAGGGCTACCTTGCGCCTCCGATTACCTCGGTGTTTTTGCTGGGGCTGTTCTGCAAACGCATCAATGCCAAAGGTGCGACATGGGGACTTCTTGTCGGTTTTCTTGCAGGCATGACAAAGTTGACGATACAAGGTCTTGCAGGAGCAGGTAAATTCGCCGAAGACTCCATGCTGCAATCTATAGGCGATTACAACTTCCTCTACGCCTCCGGTTGGCTTATGGTAATCAGCGTTGTTGTTATAGTTGTCGTTTCACTACTGAGTGAACCGCCGTCATCTGAGCAGATCGAAAATCTGACATATTCGACCTCGACCGATGCCCAGCGTAAAGAAAACCGTGATAGCTGGAACAAGTGGGACGTTCTGGCAACAGCAGGCGTATTGGGTCTCGTACTGGCCATGTATTTATACTTTAGCTTCTGGTTAAGATAGATAGTCAAACCGGCCCGTTGGCCGGTTTGGAATTACGAACTATTAATTACGAATTACGAATTTTGGATTCGGCCTAAAGGCCGAGACTATTTTTAAGGATTTATTTTGATGGATATTTCAAATTTTTCACAAGTAACTACGATTGACTCGCATACCGGCGGTGAGCCTACGCGGATTGTTATGACCGGCGGGCCCGATCTTGGCGATGGGCCTTTGGATAAACGGGTCGAAATTTTTCGTGAAAAGTACGATTTCTTCCGCACTGCGATAATCCGGGAGCCTCGCGGATCGGATGTTCTCGTCGGCGCTCTGGTTGTCGAGCCGGTAGACAAAAGCTGTGCTTGCGGAGTAATATTTTTCAATAATGTCGATTATCTGATGATGTGCGGTCATGGTACTATCGGCCTTATAGCAACGCTGGCCCACGCCGGCAGGATCGCTCCCGGCGTCCATAAGATTGAAACCGTCGTCGGCATTGTCACTGCCGAACTGCATGAGTCAGGAGAGGTATCTGTAGAAAATGTCCCTAGCTACCGCAAGGCCAAAGATGTCACTATCGATGTCCCGGGTTTCGGAAGTGTAACAGGAGATGTCGCATGGGGCGGCAACTGGTTTTTCCTCACCAGTGCAGCCTCGGATATATTGTCCACCGACAATCTCGATCACCTGACACATATCGGCTGGAAGATTCGCAAGGCGATCAACGAGCAGGGGTATCCTGAAGTCGATCATATTGAACTGGTCGGCCCTGCCGTTAACCCTGCCGCCGGCGGACGCAATTTTGTACTATGCCCAGGCGCCGCGTTCGACCGTTCACCTTGCGGGACTGGTACAAGCGCAAAGATCGCGTGCCTGGCAGCGGACGGTAAACTCGGCGAAGGTGAAATATGGGTACAGGAAAGCATCATAGGCAGCACCTTTTCCGGAACATACAAATCAGACGGCGACAAGATAATACCTACTATCACAGGTACCGCATTTGTAAACGCAGAAACGAAGTTCATATTTAACGAAAACGATCCATTCTGCTGGGGAATTAATCTTTGAGCGAAAAATATGATGTAATTATAGTCGGCGCCGGGATTATTGGAGCATCCTGTGCAGCTGAATGTGCCGCCAGCGGGCTTAAGGTTCTCGTCCTGGACAAGGGACCGATAGGCGGCGGGACAACCGCAACGTGTATGGGGCATATCGTCGTGCTCGATGACTCCGAGGCTCAGTTAGCCTTGTCGAGTTATTCGCAACGCCTTTGGAACGAACTTGCGCCGAGTTTGCCCGAACAGGTCGAATACGTGCAATGCGGAACGGTCTGGGTCGCAGCCGACGACGAAGAAATGTCAGAGGTCCATCGAAAGCACAAGGTATATACCGAACACGGCCTCGAATCAAAAATCCTGGATAGCAAAGCCTTGCTCAAAGAAGAACCTCACCTGGCCGAGACCCTCGCAGGCGGCCTGCTTGTCAAGCAGGATTCGGTGGTGTACCCTCCGGCTGCGACATATCACCTGCTCAAGGAAAGTCAAAAGAACGGTGCGGTTGTTATGACACCTGCCGAAGTTAAAGAAATTCTTCCCGAAGGAGCAGTCGTTCTTACCGATGGAACAAAGATCAGCGGCAACGCTATCGTCAATGCTTGCGGATGGGCGGCACCTGATTTTTCAGATAACGCTCCCATCAAAAAACGAAAAGGTCACCTTGCGATCACTGAAAGATTCGAAGGGTTTCTGAACCACCAGATCATCGAGCTTGGATATCTTAAGAGTGCTCATTCGGCGACGGGTGATTCTGCGGCGTTTAATATTCAGCCCCGCAAGACCGGCCAGATGCTTGTAGGTTCCTCAAGGCAAAATGACTCGGAGACTACAGAGGTCGAGCACCGAATGCTCAGTAAAATGATAAAGCGTGCGTGGGAGTATATGCCCTCTCTTCGTGATGTGCAGGTTACTCGCACTTGGACGGGTTTTCGGCCTGCGACTCCGGATAAGCTTCCGCTGATCGGTCCGGACGGAGACAGTGGTAATATCTGGATCGCCGCCGGTCACGAAGGGCTTGGAATTACATGTTCGCTGGGCACAGGCAAATTAGTGTGCAATATGATAATTGACCGGCCGTCAGAAATTGACCCAAAACCGTACTGCCCCTCAAGATATGCAAAAGGAAATTCTCAAAATGTCTGATTACGTTAAGGTCAAAATAAATGGCGAGCCAGTCAGTGTTTCTCCGCTGACTGTGGTAGCAACCGCGATTGCCAGCGAAGGCATTACCCGCTTTCGCAGATCGGTCACCGGCAAGCCCAGAACCGCTCTATGCGGCATGGGAGTATGCTTTGAGTGCAGGGTGACGATTAACGGTCAGCCGAATATCAGAAGCTGCCAGGTACTATGCGAAGATGGAATGGAGATCGTCACCGATGACTGAAAAACGACTTGAATTTGATATAGCCATCGTCGGGGCGGGACCTGCGTCTATCGCGGCAGCTTGTATTGCCTCTGAAAGCGGTAAGACTGTCGTCATGCTGGAAGCATCTCCATGGCTCGGCGGGCAACTTTGGAGATCAGAATTTCCCAGGGCAAAAACAAGGCAGGCAATAAAATGGTTTACACGTCTAAGCGAGACATCGGCGAAAGCATTTCTAAATACCACGGTAATCGATGCTCCTGAAGAAAAGACATTACTTGCCGAAACCTCAGACGGTAACCTTAGGATAGTATACGACAAACTGATACTTGCGACCGGTGCTCGCGAAATCTTTCTGCCTTTCCCCGGCTGGACCCTGCCGAATGTTTACGGGGCAGGCGCCATGCAGGCACTTGCAAAAGTTGACTGGCCCGTCGACGGCAAACGAGTCGCAATCGTAGGCAGCGGACCGCTTCTTTTTGCCGTTGCAGCTAACCTGCGAAAAAGGGGGGCGAAAGTTGTTCTGACCGCCGAACAGACTGATCTGATGAGTTTCCTGCGGTTCGGTATGAAATTGCCGCTGCTTGCTCCTTCCAAGATTTTGCAGGCGATAGAATATAATTCTCAGCTAATCGGTGTGCCGTACAGAACCAGCTGCTGGCCCGTCGAGGCACACGGTACCGAACAGTTGGAGTCGGTTACATTTACCAACGGTAAGAAAAAATGGAATGTTGAATGCGATTATCTTGCATGTGCTTTTGGTCTTACCGGCAATCTGGAACTGCCTCGTTTGCTTGGGTGCGAAATTGATTCCGATGCCGTCACCGTCAACGATTACCAGCAGACTTCCCTTCAGGATGTGTATTGCGCAGGCGAACCGACCGGGATAGGCGGTATCGACAGTGCACTTACAGAGGGCCTTATCGCAGGCCTCGTCGCTGCAGGAAACGTCGAGCAGGCAAAGACCTTGTTTGGCACTCGCGATCGATACACAAAATTTGAAAAGGCTATGGCCAAGGGTTTCGCTCTGCGGGATGAGCTATTGAAACTTGCTACCGCCGAAACCATAGTATGCAGATGTGAAGACGTAACGGCCGGTCAGCTAGCTGAGTTTGACGACTGGAAATCCGCTAAGCTGCAAACCCGCTGTGGAATGGGGCCATGCCAGGGCCGAATCTGCGGTTGTGCGGTTAAGGCGATGTTTGGATGGGAAAACAAGTCCGTCCGTCCGCCGGTTTACCCGACAAAAATGAAAAATCTTGAATAATATTGACTTTGTCCGATATGAAGTATATATTCAGGGTTCCCGGCTTTATGGCCGAAACACTAAATAAACATTAATGTTACAAAATTGTAAAAATCAGGAGTTAAATAAGATGTCGAGCAAGAAGAAGGATATTCGCGGAGTTTATGTAGCAAGTGTCACACCAATGGACAAAAAAGGCCAGGTTGATTTCGACATGCTTGGCAAGTTTATTGACGGTCAGGTCAAAAGTGGTATTCATGGTATTATTCCGCTTGGAAGCACCGGCGAGTTTTATGCACTGACCCCTGACGAACGGCATGACGTTCTCAAAGCAACCCTTGACGCCGTTAATGGCCGCGTCCCTGTACTTGCAGGTACTAACGCAAGTTCCACCGCCGATGTCATAGCATACAGCAAGCAAGCAGAGAAACTTGGTGCCGACGGTTTGCTGCTGGCAGCCCCTTATTATTCTCTTCCCACGTATGACGAACTCTATAAACATTTCAAAGCGGTAAACGATGCAGTCGGCATCCCGATCATGCTTTACAATTATCCCGGAAGAACCGGTGTGGACCTGATACCTGATTTTGTTGAACGGCTGACGGCCCTTAAAAATGTAAAGTATATCAAGGAAAGCACCGGTGATATCACCCGCATAAGCGAAATAATCAAACGTTTCGGAGACCGTATAGGTGTGTTCTGCGGTGCTGATCTGATTCCTCTGGAAAGTCTTGTCCTTGGCGCTGTCGGATGGGTTGGCGGTATCGCGAATGTCCTGCCGAAATCTCATGTTAAATTATATGAACTTGCTGTCGTTAAGAAGGATATCCCGGCGGCAAGGAAATTCTTCTATGAAATATTTTATGCGCTGCAGGCCATCGAGACCAGCGGCAAATATACTCAGTACGTCAAGGCCGGTTGCGAGATCATGGGCAACCCTGTAGGTCCGCCCAGAATGCCTCTTGGGCCTATACCTAAAAAGGAATACGCAAAACTCGAAGAAATTCTGAAAACTGTAAAAAGTGAAGGAGCCAAATAATGGGTAACGGATACTGGCAAAAAACACTGCGTGTAAATTTGACAACAGGCGATGTTCGCATCGAAACCATCAAAGAGAAGGATCTGAAAGCCTTTATCGGCGGAGCGGGTCTTGCTGCTGAGATATTACGCCGCGAGATACCGCAAAAGATCGATCCTCTCTCACCTGAGAATATGGTCATATTCGCGACCGGTCCTTTCCAGGGCCCATCGGTTCCGGGCGGAGCGAAATTCAGTATTGTCGGTATCTCTCCTCAGACCGGAACTTTCGCAGATACCGCCGCAGGTGCCAATTGGGGGCCTTCATTCAAAGATGCCGGTTACGACCTTTTGATTCTTGAAGGTAAATCGGAAAAACCCGTTTATCTCCATATCGTTGACGATGAGGTCCAGATCAAAGACGCGTCGTCGCTTTGGGGCAAAGATACCGTTGATACTATTGACGCCATTCGCGCTGACAACGATGATGACAAGCTTAGTATCGCAACTATTGGTCCGGCCGGTGAGCGAATGGTCGCTATCGCATGTATCGCTGTCGACAAACACAGTTTCGGCGGACGGTGCGGTTTTGGTGCCGTTATGGGCAGTAAGAACGTCAAGGCTGTCGCTGTACGCGGAACAAAGACCGTGCCAGTCGCCGACCCAGAAAAGGCTGCCGAACTGATCAAGAAATATCAAAAGATGATCCATGACAATACGATTGAAAATGATTTTCGTAAACACGGTACACCAGGCCTTTGCGGAACCGCAGAGGGTTTGGGTGATATGCCCATCAAATACTGGGTGCAGGACACCTGGCCGGAAGGTGCTAAGAAACTCGGTGCACCTAACTATACCGAGCAGCTAAACGCTAAACCGCTGCCGTGTAAATACTGCCCGATAGGCTGCCATCGCAAGGTTTCGATCACATCTCCGGAAGAATACAAGTACGAGGGTATCGGCCCTGAGTACGAAACACTGGGGCTTATGGGAACCAATCTGCTGATAGACGATCCCAAGGTCGTCACAATGGGTAACGACGTCGCCAACCGCATGGGTATCGATACCATCAGCGCAGGTGCGATGATCGGTTTTGCTATCGAATGTTTTGAAAAGGGCTGGATCACGACCGAAGATACAGGCGGTCTGGAGCTTAAGTGGGGCGATGCTGACACCCTTATTAAAGGGACCGAGATGATCGGTCGTCGTGAAGGTCTTGGTGAGCTTTTTGCAGGCGGTACGCTTGCGGCAGCTAAGAAGATACACCCGGATGCAGCTGACGAAGTTGTCCACTGTAAAGGTCTGGACTTTCCGTCGCATGACCCGAGAAGCTGTATTTCGCTTGCTCCGACGTATGCTACCGGAACACGCGGCGCATGTCACTTCCGCGGACCTTGCGAAGATGTCGAAATGGGCGGGTTCTTCATGCCCGAGGTCGGAGTCAACGAAGGCGATGTCAAATTCTTTGAAAAACAAAACCAGAGTCTCGTCTCAGTGAAATGCCAGGACCTTGGAGTGGTTTGTAATTCACTGGTTCTGTGTTTGTTTATGATTGACGGCGGCGCCTGGACGCTGACCGATGTGACCGGCTTGTTCAATGCTATTACCGGCTGGGATTTTTCGGTTGAAGAATTAATGCTTACAGGCGAACGCGGATTCACCGTTCAGCGTATGATCAACCTTAGGGATGGTTATAACGCAGATAACGATGTAATGCCCAAGAAAATGCTTAAGGTGGCAAAAGAAGGTTTCCGTGCAGGTAAAGAGATACCATTCGCCGAGATGATGCAGGAATATTATCAACTTCGCGGCTGGGATGCCGACGGTTCGCCGTCTGAGGATACTTTGAACCGCTTAGGTCTTTAAAGGTAAATATGGTTGTAAATGTAAAATTGATGAGTTTGTTTGCGAAATACCTGAAGGATTATCCGGATGGTAAAATAACCCTGGACAGCCCGGCGACGGTACGCACTGTCGCCGAGTTTCTGGGTCTGCCGATCAAGCGGGTAAAAATCATCACGGTGAACGGCAAACAGGAAATGCTCGATAAATCGCTTTCGGATGGCGATCTGGTATATATCTTTCCGCCTGCTATCGGTGGGGGATAGGCGTACTGAATCCCCTTAATTATCCGGGTTTTGTATCTTGATGGCATCTTCCGGACAGACGTTTTCACATCCGCCCAGCCTGTCGCATTTAGTTTCGTCCGAAACTTTGCATACCCCTTCGGTTTCGTCAATATAAAGGATCGAATGGGGACACATTTCAACGCATGCACCGCATGCAATACATTTTTCTTCATCAATTATTACTATTTTGTTCATAATTATCCTCTTGAGACCGTAAATGCGATAGTTTTTACTTCATTTTCTATTTTTTTATTGAGTTTTCCGGCTTAACCCATAGAATTATATCATAATTTTGCAATAAATTCTATTCTGTTGTCGTCAATTACCAAAGAGTTGTTTGGTAATATAATATTTATATTGATTTTTCTAAAAAGGACTTAAGATGAAATTCAATCGAAAATTGAAGATGGGAATGGTAGGCGGTGGTCCGGGTGCTTTTATTGGTGAGGTTCACCGTAAGGCTGCTCGGCTTGATGAGGGTATCGAACTTGTTTCGGGTGCTTTTGATATCAACCCCAGCAAATCCAAACAGATGGGCAAGGAACTGTGTCTTGACTCTAAGAGAGTTTACAAGACTTATGAGGAGATGATCGAAAAAGAGCTTGCATTACCAGTTGACGAAAGGATTGATTTCGTATCTATTTGTGTTCCCAATAACTGGCATTTTCCAATCGCTAAGGCGTTCCTTGAAGCCGGTTTCCACGTAATGTGCGAAAAGCCTATGACGCTGAATGTCGCAGAGGCCAAAAAACTCAAGGAAATCGTCATTAAGACCAAACGTGTTTTCGGTCTTATGCATAACTATACCGGTTACCCGATGGTTAAACTTGCCCGCGATATGGTTAAGGCCGGCGATCTCGGTAAGATTCGCAAGATCATTGTTCAGTATCCTCAGGGCTGGCTGGCTACGGCTTTGGAAAAAACAGGTCAGCAGCAGGCCGCATGGCGTACCGACCCTAAGCAGTCCGGCGGAGCAGGCTGCATGGGTGACATCGGAACTCACGCCGAAAACCTCGCCGAGTATATCACCGGTCTTAAGATCAAGGAAGTTTGTGCTGATCTTACTACATTCGTTAAGGGCCGCAGGCTTGATGACGACGGCAACTGTCTACTGAAGTTTACTGGCGGTGCTAAGGGTATTCTCCATGCCAGTCAGATTTCTATCGGCGAAGAGAACGGCCTGGCTATCTGGGTGTACGGCGAAGAGGGAAGCCTGGAATGGCACCAGGAACATCCGAATTATCTGTATGTCAAGAAGCCTGACAGTCCGGTTCAGACCTGGAGACGCGGTAACGATTATGTCGGCAAGAAAAGCCCGGCAGCAGGCCGTGCGACTCGTCTGCCTTTCGGTCATCCGGAGGCATTCTTCGAGGCTATGGGTAACGT
>JAIPFN010000242.1 GCA_021736615.1 Phycisphaerae bacterium
CATCTTCGGCGGTTCTATCCCCGGCCAGTTCGAACCGGCCATCATCAAGGGCATCAACGACGTAATGGCAACTGGAGTTCTCGCCGGATTCCCGCTCCAGGATGTCAAAGTTTCTGTCTATGACGGCAAGTACCACGCCGTTGACTCCAAAGAAGTAGCCTTCCGTGCAGCAGGCAAAGGCGCATTCATCGAAGCCGTCAAAAACGCAAAACCTTCGCTGCTCGAACCTATCGTTCACATGGAAGTTACAGTACCCGCCGACAACATGGGTGACATCACAGGCGACCTGGCAGGCAGAAGAGGACGCATCGAAGGCCAGGAAATGCTCCCGGGCAACATGATCGTCATCAAAGCCCTCGTACCGCTTTCGGAAGTAACACAGTACAACAGCCAGCTAAAGAGTGTAACCGGCGGACAGGGAAGCTACTCAATGGAACTTAGCCACTATGACCCGACCCCGCCAAACGTACAGCAGCAGGTTATAGCACAGTACCTGGCAGAAAAAAACAATGAAGAATAAAAGCTAGGGAGCGCAAGTTGAAAATCCCGATTTCTCGGGGCTCCCCGATCAGACGTAACAATTTAAGAACGATTTAAAGTAGTAGAAGCAACAAAAACCCGAAGCATAATCGCCGGGCGAAAATAATGAAAAACATTTTGAGTCCCCTGTCTGTACAGGGGACTCAAAACTTTCTACAAACACCGGGAACCGCTATGAGTGACGGAAATTTCCAAAATCCAGCGGGGGATTTTCCTTTACGCAAGAAACGCGGTTTCGTCCTGCAGATGACTCCGATGATCGACGTAATCTTTTTGCTCCTTACTTTTTTCCTTTTGACCGCAAACTTTCGCACCCCCGAAGATTTCCTGCCAATACGGCTGCCAGACAAACAAACCCGGCAAATACCTTCGATAATAGAACCCCTGTCGATCTCTATCAACGTCACGCCGACGGGCCTTAATGTACAAATCGCAGACTTTGACAATGTCGCCGTCGAAAACGCATCGCTGGACCAGGGACTCGCCGATTTTGCAACAAAACTAAAAAGCACAATCGAGTCACAGCAAAGAAGACCAGACGACCCGGTAGAAATTTCATGCGCCGACGAAGTCACCTGGGACCACCTCGTCAAAATATACAACATACTAAACGCAATGGGCATAGACAACATAACATTCAACCTCAACTAATCGCTTAAAGCTTATGGCTTAAAGCTTAAAGCTAAAAAATGGCTAAACTTAACATATTATTATTTATCGCAGCCGTAATCGGCTCAATGGCTTTCAACAACGCCGGCGCCGCCCAATTACCCGGCCCAGCCAATGTCGAAAATCTCTCGCAGGCATCAGCGGCGGCATTCGACACTTTCATCACAGAAACCTTCCCCTGCCGCGCACAACTGCAATACAGCGGCAGTTTCATCGACCCGGCAAACACACAAAAAATCGCCGCCTCCGCAAAAACCGCCGCAAACTCACTAGACATAATACTAAAATCACAGCAGTTCATCCAGAGGAGCATCGAACAATACGAAGGCAAAGACTGGGATGAACTTTTCGGGAAAACCTCCCTCTGGAGAGCCGCCGTCGCCGCCGTCCGCCAAACCCAATGGCGAATCTGCGTCGTCGATTACCATCACGCAATAGCTTCGGCCGGCGAGGAAAAAAAAGTACTGCTGAAAAAAGTGATTGAAAAGACAAACCAGGATTCGGATTATTCGGCAAACGAAGAAAAACTTTTAAACATACAGGCCTCCTCGGCTCTGACACCCCAAAAAAATACCAATATTACCATACGCAGGCTCGACTCGCTGATAGCCTCAAGCGGCATTGACAACGAGGTCTTTTACCAGGCGGTAATTATGAGGATGAAACTTTCGCAAGTTTCAAACGCCGCCCAAATTACCTCCCTCGCGGACAGCCTTAAAAACAGCGGACTGAAAAACAACTTCGAACTGCTTTTCAAACTTGCCCTGGAAGAGCTTAAAGAAGGCGGAGACACCATCATCAGATCGCTCGCCGCCAGCCACCGCCCTGCCGCATATATCGCCGGCCGCGTCATCCTTAACGACATCGCCGCAAAAGCTTCCACCACACAATTGCTCACCATGACATTAAAAACTAAAACACCCGCAGAAGCTTTCCTCGCCGCCGCTGCCGGGATAACGGAGCAAAACGCTAAATACGCCGCCGTGTTTGACCAAATGTGCAAAATCGAAAAATTCCAAAACCACGCCGCCTACCTCGCCGCCGCCGTAAGTTGTCGCCTCACACAACCCGCACAAGCCGTCAACTATTACATGACATCTGCCCAGAAAGCAAAAGACGCCGGCGACCCCCTGATCGACATGAAACCGGCAGAGATCGCCCGCCAGGGAGCAAGACTTGCCTACGACATCTACTACAAAGACTCGAGCTATCTAACCACTGCAAAACAAGCCATCGAACTCTACTTCGCCATAGCAGGCAACAAAACCGACGAAGAACTGACATACCGTTACGCCTCGATGATCATCGAATCCGAAGAAATCGAAAAAGCTATCCTGCTGCTGAACATCATCGCCGCCGGTAACGGAAAATATTCAAACGACGCGACTCTCGACTTAATTTTTTACAAAGTAAAAAACTCCCAGCCGCAATCCCCCCAGCGCAAAGAGCTTATTGTCGAACTGGAAAAATTCATAGCAAAACTGTCACCCTCAAAGCACATTCGTCCCGGCATCGCGGACCAGACACTAATGCTTTACTGCAAACTCCTCATCGAGGAAGGCGGCAAAAATAACGCCGAAACCGCCCTCGACATACTGGAAAAAAAGACCGACCCCCAGTCAACCGAAATAATTATATTAAAAGCCGCCGCCCTCGCCGAAACCGGCAGCCTGATACAAGCCGCCCAAACACTCGCCCCCATCGCCAATCTCGACAGTTCAAAAGGAGCATCCCTAGCCGCCGCAATTGTAACCGGGATACTCGAAAACATTGACGAATACGAAGACAAGGTCGATGACTTCAACGCCTTCACAAATAAATGCCGCAATCTCGCCCGTTTCGCCGCCGCGTCGATCACCGACGATAACCAGGCAGAAAATTTCCAAAAGAAATACATAGAAATATCTATTATCGCAGCACAAAAAGGCTCCGAAACAATCAACGCCGTCCAATCATTACTAAACGAAACCCAAAACAGAAAACCCGACGACATCGACTACCTCAGATGCCGCGCAAGGCTCTACATGAAACAGGACCGATACGCCGAAGCATTCTCGATATGGAGTTCGATAGCACAGGAAAGAAAACCCCGATCAGCATCAGAAGACAAATCCCCAAAGTGGTGGACAGCAAAATACTACGCCCTCAAATGCTACGCAAAAATTTCCGACCCAAAAAACAACGACCTCAACCGCGCAATAGACATACTGATAAGCACCAACAAAAACATACCGCAATTCTGGAAGAAAAAACTCACGAACCTCAAAAGCAAATAAACCTTTGCTTTTTACTTGAACTATTCAGAGAATTGCTCTATAATCAAATACCGTAATACCTAAGCAGCTTTGTTTTAGTAATCTCCGCATTTCCTCTTGATTTTCGATGCCGGTTCGTGTAGAATAAGGTTAAATAAGGAAATCATCCTCTAATTACTAAAAACTAAAGACTTTAAGCTAAATCAGCCGAACAGATTCCGGGGTAAATATAATGGCAAAAAAAACAAATACCACAGGCAGGCTCAAAGAGACATGCAGTTTCTGCGGCAGATCGAAAAAACAGGTTGACGCCTTCGTAGAGGGCCCCGGCGGCGTATTCATATGCCCCGAGTGCATCGACCTTTGCTACAACATCGTCCGCCAGGAGCGAAAACGCCAGAACGGTGCATCAGTATTCCTAAAAGACGCTCCAAAACCTCGAGAGATCAAAGAATTCCTCGACGAATACGTCATCGGCCAGAGCCATGCCAAAAAAAGCCTCGCCGTCGCCGTCCATAATCACTATAAGCGGCTTCTCCACACAGGCACAAACGATGAAGACGTCGAGATCGAAAAGTCCAACATCCTGCTCATCGGCCCAACCGGTTCCGGAAAAACACTGCTCGCAAAGACACTGGCCAAGATCCTCCATGTCCCCTTCGCCATCTGCGACGCGACAACCGTCACAGAAGCAGGCTACGTCGGCGAAGACGTCGAAAACTTCCTGCTAAGACTCCTCCAGTCGGCAGACTACGACGTCGAAGCCGCCCAGCAGGGTATCGTCTACATCGACGAGATCGACAAGGTCGGAAAAACCAACCAGAACGTATCGATCACACGCGACGTATCCGGCGAAGGCGTCCAGCAGGCACTGCTGAAAATGCTCGAAGGCACAACAGCCAACATCCCCCCGCAGGGCGGAAGAAAGCACCCAGAGCAATCATACATCCAGATTGACACGTCACAAATAATGTTCATCTGCGGCGGAACCTTCGTAGGCCTTGAAGAAATCATCAAAAAACGCCTCGGCAAAAAGATGATCGGTTTCACCAGCGAGCAAGGCGGCCACAATGACACCGCATCAGAATACAGCGAGATTCTCAGCCAGGTAACACCGGAAGACATCGTTGAATACGGAATGATACCGGAGATGATGGGAAGACTGCCGATCCTGACAACCCTGGAAGAACTCGATGTCGAAGCACTCGTCAGCATCCTGACTGAACCCAAGAACGCACTCGTCAAGCAGTACAAGAAACTATTCGAGATGGAAGGCGCCGAACTCCAGTTCACAAAAGCGGCCCTCAGACTTATAGCCGAAAAGGCCATCGAACGCGACACCGGAGCAAGAGCACTCCGCGCAACACTGGAAAACCTCATGATCGACATAATGTACCAGCTGCCCGACGAACAAAAAGGCGGAATCTACGCGATCACAGAAGAAATAGTAGAAGGAAAAACAGACATCTTCGAAACCACCCAGCAAATAAAAGAATCAGCATAACTCGTACCGCTGGCTTCCAGCCGGCTTTAATCCGTGCTGTTGGCATCCTGCCGACAGCCTCTGAGGGCATCTTGCCCGCAGAACAGAGTTAAGCAACAGCCCCGCCAGCGCCGGGCCAATCGCACGACTCAAAACACAGCACGACAAAAAAAACCGAAAGATCGGTTCATTGCCCCGTCTTTTCGGTTGAAGACAGCAATTCGAAGATCGCCTGTGCAAACCAGGCTGTGTTGTGCAGCTCCATTTCACACCAGCGCCAGTGCCCCTGCCGCATGTAAGGCATGTCTTTAGAACCCCCGCCAATACCTTGAACCACCATCCCGTCACTGCGCGGAGCAAGCCATTCTTTATACAGCTTCGGCTGATTATACCCCACACCAAATACAGTGCTTCTATTGAGGGGGTTACTACCTAGTATCCAGTCAACCTGTTTCCACGCCGCATCTCGAAGTTCGGGATTTTCGAGTATCCTGGCCCCTCTTGCCAGCAGGATCGCTTTTCTCGCCAGAACCTTATTCGCCCCGCGATTGTCACACAAATACTGGTAATACAACCCGCCGACATTTCTCTGCATTTTTGCCCCTGTCTGCCCGCCGGCCTGGTCACTCCGACTTAGGTAAGCCGGCACAATACCAAAAGCGTTTTTCTTCGACAAAGGCAAAAGATAATCCTCCAGATAGGACCTGAGACTTTCCTTCCATTGAGGGCATTTGGGATGCGCCGCAAGCCCGTCGCACAAATCAGCTAATACGATAACCGCCCCCTCTGCACCGTCCATCCCGCCATGTGCCATCAGACTATCAAAAATTTTATCTTTCTTCGAATCCCTGTAGAAGAATCCTTTCACCTCCGTCTGGCCGGCAATATACTCTTTCTCCTGCAACGCCATAAGCTTATCGGCCAGTTCGACTGCCCGATCTTTATATTCGGATTTATCCGCAGCCAGATACATATATAAATTCGCGCCAATACCATAAGCCAGCGGCATAAGATCTGTTACCGTTTCCATGTATGGTCTGGCATTAAACGTAGTCTCATATTCGGTCACAACCGGCCATGTTTTCACAAAATAGTTGTAACACCTTTCAGCAGCATTAAGACACTTTTTAGCGTACTCCGGATCCGTATCCTTATACAGGCGGTATATCGTGCTTTGATTCTTAATGAACCTGCTTTGAGAGACCATGTCGATTAGTAATGTACTCTCTTCAAGCACCCTGTCATCCGAATCCCCAATAATGTTATTCGTATACCGATTTATGCCCTCGCTCCAATCCTTTGCACCGCACCAGAGGTAATAATGCTGCACAACAGCACCGCTGTCAAGCTGCATCTGGTGGATGTATTTATTCCCCCACTTGATCTCATCGACAATACTGTACTCGCCGCTATCCCACGCAGGACTTACAATCCTCTTCATCTCAATAAGCCCGTAAAGCCCCGGCTGCAGGATTCGCATTATCTTTCTGACATCACTGCTGGCATGCCAACCTCCAACGATCCCATGACGTTTTCCGCCTTCCATCCTTGCATCGTCAAGGTGACAGGCCTTGCCGCCCCAGTTTAACGTCGTATCGCCGCACCGCTTTCTGCGGTAAGCATTACGGTACTTCCGCAGATAACTCTCGTAGTTAAGTCTCGCCTCAAGCCCGACCGGAAACCACATGGAATATTCCGGTCCCGCCTTGATCCTGTAACTCCCTGATGCTTTAAACCCTGTGAAGTCTCCGAACAGATTATCCCCAAAAGCGCTGTCGCCGCTTTTCAAATCTCCCGAAAAAACCACCTTACCGCCCGCGTCAACCACATCAAACAAAGCCGCTCCAACACTGCCGTCAACCACAACCCTTTTATTGGCATTGGCAAGATACCCAAGATGATTAACAAAAACTTTGGCAGCTGGCAAACCCTCCACCTCGAATTTAAACACACTACCGGACCGGCGCTTACTTCCGTCTTTATCCACAGCTGTAACGTACCATTGATGGGACCCCGCCGGAACCTTCGATAATAAGGGCGTATAATAATAAACTTTTTCTGCGGCCAGAAAACCAAACGGCCTGAATGGTTCATAGTTGCCATATTTCCCGCCAGGCAAATGCCCATACACCCCAGCTGGAATTTTATCAACATTCTCCCCATCCAGCCAGATTTCATAGTGGTTAGTGCCCGACCCACTATCTAAGCCATCCCGCCAGACCAGAATCGGCGCATCACCATAAACCTCAGCATAAACTACAGCATTGTCAGCGGGCAAGAGCAGTTCAAATTCCTTCGGCGCAGTACTATCCTTAGCTGACACAAACTGTGTTAACGAAAACATCATTCCCATCGCAATCAAAACCCTAACCTGAAAAGCCGGCGAGGTTGATTCGCTAATTCTTACAAGCTTCTTCAATAGCAATATATGTCCCATTTCATCTCGCTTTTGCATCTAACACTAGTTCCGTAGAATGTGTGAAAAATGCTTTTATTTTACCCATGCCGATCTCTACTCCATCGTAGGCAGCACAACCTCCCCCGCCGCCTGCCGCTCAGTATTTTCATACGACCCGTAAAAATCGCTGTTACTGTCAAGCCACAATACGATCCGATGCATCTGATCATCGCTAAGCTTAACGCCGTGGTGGCCACCCTTAAGCATCCTATATAGCTTCGACTCCATCGCCCCGAATTTACCCGGCACAGTCCTCGGACTGGTAAACACCTGGTTATCCCAGAAGAACGCATACTCCCGCAGGTTCCTGTAAGAACTCGTCCAGTTGCCGTCATACGGATATTTACTAACCAATCTCTCAGTCCCCTGCCCGTCTTTTCGGGTAACCATCTCCGCCACCCCGTCCACGCGAAGGTCGGGACACTTCTTTCCCTTGTCAATATTTTTCGTATGACAGGCGACACATTTATCGTCAAGCACCGGCTGAACAAGTATCGGAAAACTAAACGGTTTCGTACCTTCAACTTCCGGCGTAATCTTCGACGCAACTCTGCGAAGCGCAGTCGGATAAACCTTCATAGGTTTCGGAGCAGAGTTCCGCGGTTCATGGCAGCCGTTACACGTAAGCTTCTCACCGGCCGCAACCCACGCCGCCGACCGCATCGACTGAACGGCAAGTCCGTCTTCATTAAGAGCCTGAAAATAAACCGGCATCCCCACAGGAAGCTCAAAGTAAGCACTGCCGTCCTCGTCAACCGGAACGGTCCCAAGAATCCCGCGTGCACCTTTCTGGCTGCCGTACCCAATCCACGGCTCATTAGCAATAGGAGTAGTCTTAGGCAAAATCTGAACGATCCGCAGCGAAGTGATCTTAGTACCTTCCGGCATGGGAAGCTTTGAGTTATAAACATTCATAAGCCCGACAGTCCCCGTCTTTGGAAGCTCCTCTGTCGGCGCCTGCTCCGGTTTCTTACCGTCAACCCGAGGCAACCCGACAAGCGTCTGGTGCGGAATAACCGGCGGCTTTTTGCGAGCCTGCAAAGGTATTGGATCAATACACGAAAAAGAACTGTCCCGATAAATAAGCTCACGATTTCCAAACGAATCGACCAGGTATATCCCATAGTTATGATCTTCATGCTTCGAACCGCTAACCCCGTCGTTTCCTTTTGAACAATACACACAAAGATAATAGTCCTCACTAAGCGGCCACGGACTTGCAAACATCCCCTCGCCGCGATGAACGCCGTACTCCGCCTCCGGGAAAAGCTCCTCGGGCGTAACCCGCTTAAGCATCGCCATCTTATCGTCATCCGGTATCGAAGGATCGACCACGACAAGCGGCCCGTACGCCTGCGTATGATGCCCGCAAGCCGTAAACACATACTTGCCGCCACCCGGCACCGCCCGAATCTGCATCTCCATATGCGGCCTGTCACCGGCATTAGCCGCATAGTTACCCTGAATAGCCCGCGGGTCGCGACCGTCCGGAGTAGTCAGCCACGGATGATGAGCCTGATTAAAACCCCGGTCGACATAATCCCACCGCGTATAAACGATCATCCCGTTATTATCGACACTCGGATGCCACTCGTTAGTCTCATGCGGACTGAGTATCGTAATATCACTGCCGTCCTCGTGCATCGAATGCAAAGTAAAACTCGGCACCGGCCGCCCATGACATCTTCCATACCCGCCCCGCCGCTCGGACAT
>JAIPFN010000243.1 GCA_021736615.1 Phycisphaerae bacterium
CTCATCGCCTGCGGCGCACGCTGTTTGGGCTCATGGCAACCCTGGCATACCAGATTCTCACCGGGCTTAACATAAGTCGCAGACCGCATCGACTGAACCGCCAAGCCGTCCTTATCAAGCGCCTGGAAGAAAAGCTCCGTATCAGCCGGCACGCCAAAGTGAGCACTGCCATCCTTTTCAACCGGAACCGTACCCAGAACATACCGAGCCAGAACAACCGAATCTCTCGATGTCGGCTCACGCAAAGAAACCTCATGCGGGGGATTGCCCGAAGGCACAGACATAGGAATGATCTGATAAACACGCAGGTCCGTGATCTTAATATTTTCATCCCACGGCTTAAGCGTATCGTAAACATTAACAACCGCAAGCGTACCGGCGCCCTTTTCGCCAGCCGCAACACGAACAGACTTTTCCGGAATAACCGGCGGCGACTTCCTGGAACGAAGCGGCATAGGACTTTGCGAAGCAATCTCCGCGTCACGGTATATCAGTTCCTTATTACCGTACACATCGACAAGATATATCCCATAGTTCCCCTTGACAGCTTTGCCGCCCTGCCAACCGATCCCCGGCTGCATCGAAGGGTCATACACGCAAAGATAATATTTCTCGCTAAGCGGCCACGGAGTGCCATAAACCTGCCCGCCACCCTGCGACTCCGGAAAACCCACCTCCGGCGTTAACCGCTTTAGCGGCGCCATCGCATCATCGTCTTCCACCTGCGGATCGACAATAACCAGCGAACCGAAAGCCTGCCCATGATGCGGTGCAGCCGTCGCCACAAATTTACGAGACCCCGGTATCGCCCGAACATCAAGTTCCATATCCGGCCGCAAACGACGAAGCGCAAAATTTCCATGCACCACACGCGAGTCACGCCCGTCCGGATAAGTAATCCAGGGCTGATGAGCCGTACACCCATGCCGGTCGACATAATCCCAACGCGTATAAACAATCATCCCGTCATTAGTCACACTAGGATGCCATTCGTTGGTCTCATGCGGACTAAGACACCGAATATCCGTCCCGTCCTCTTTCATATCGTACAGCGTATAAGTAGGACACTCCCGCCCGCAGCGAAGATAACCCCCGCGGCGTTCCGTAATAAAAGCAACCCGCCCGTTAGGCAGATATACAGGATCAAAATCGTTCCACGTCCCGTCAGTAAGCTGCTTCAAGCCCGTCCCGTCAACATTAGCACTAAAAACATGATAACTCCTCTGCTCGTGCCAGTGCCCTTTTGAAGGATCGGTATGCATCCTCTGTTTCGTGTCGCCCTTGCACTCGACATAGGCGAACATGATCTTCTTGCCGTCATAAGAAAGATCGGGAGACAAGTACGAACCCTCGGAAAGTTTTTGCCCCTTAAGCCGTCCCTTCTCAACAACAGAGTCGGCAAGAATATCCTTTACCTTCGGCCCATCCCCAAACGGATCGCTCAAAACACAAACACCCCCGCCCGGCTTTATATTTATCCCATAGTACTGATCGCACATATGATTAAAAGTAGCCCGGTGCCTCTTGATAAACAACAATTCATCAAAATCCAAAAGCGGATTAGAAAAAGCTATCTTACGACGAACCTCACAAACCTTCTCATACAAAGCATAACGCCCAGCCGAATCCGAAACATCAACACCCGCCGCCGCTTTCTTCAGTTTATGAAGTTCAATCGCCAACGGGTTAATCTCTTCAGCGACAACAACAAGATCGTTCAGCAAAGCCTCCGTCCGCCGCAAAACAATATCAAGCGGATCACGGTCAGACTCATGAACAACCGACTCAGCCTCAAAAACCTCATCAGCATACTTAAGCGTCTCACCCCCCCGCTGAATATCCCCTTTAAGAACCTCATACTGAACCTGCAGCTCTGTCAAAGGCTCATTATCTGCAAACCCCAAGCCGGCAAAGACAAATACACAAAAAAACAAACCAAAAACACGCATAATAAATCCTTTCCGTAGGGTGGGCCGTGCCCACGCTGAAACTAGCCATGAATGCCATTATTATACCAAAGAACGCCCCAAAACACAAAAATATTGCATAAAACCAGAAATTCACCAGTTAAACCGGCCCGCGTTTTCAAAATAACCGACCCGGATAACGTCGCCCGCTGCCCATCGTACGCCCTACTCCGCCACTTTATCCGGACAAAAGTAGGTCAGGTTATTATTTTTCGCAATTGCCGTATATCATGTCGGATATAGTCTGCAGGTTTATCTCGTCGATTTCGTCGTATGTGTCAAGTTTTTCACTGTCGGCGTCCAGTACCGCGACAACCTCGCCGTCGGGGTTTCTAACCGGTATTACAATTTCAGATTTGCTTCTGGAGTCACAGGCAATATGTCCCGGAAACTTTTCAACATCCGCCACGATGACCGACTCCTGCCGGTTAACACATGCCCAGCACACACCGGTATCCTTCTGGAGCTTCTGGCATGCAATAGATCCCTGGTAAGGACCGACAAGCAGCTCGCCGTTGATAATACGATAAAAACCAATCCAGAAAAAAGTCCTCATCTTGTGATACAAAAGCGATGAAACCGTCGCCATCCTGCTTACAGGGTCCTCCGTCGCCTCAAGCAGTTGGCTCAACTGACCAATAATTCTATCGTAACGCTCTTGTTTTTGTTCCTGATTCATAAAATCTGCCTTTTTACATAATTCAAACTCAAACCGGAATTATAGCAGAGACATCTTAATTCTTCAACATCGCTTTTCACCACTAACTCACGAAGTCACAAAGGGACACAAAGAAAGAGAATTTCACGTAAACCTTTGCATTTAAGAGAATTACGGAATGTCTGTTTTTTGTAAAATAGCCTCGGCCGTCAGGCCGTATCATTAATTATACATTATACAATAGACATTATTCATTTCAAACTGACCGGTACGGTCAGTTTGAGAATAATTATTGCTATTTTTCATTTTTTGCATTATTTTGAACAGAGTTGACTGGCTCTATTGATCAGGTTTTATTGAAAGGGAATTCGATGATTATACGTAAATTGTATCTGGCTTGTTTTATTCTTGCTTTTGGTGTTAATCTTGCCGCCGCCGAGGCTCAAAGGGATTGGGAGAATGAAAAGGTCTTCCGAATCAACAAAGAACCGGCTCATTGCAGCCTGATGCCTTTTGATAGTGTTGGAGAGGCACGTAAAGGCGATCTCCAATCTCCACGCCACTGCAAACTGCTTAACGGTCAGTGGAAATTTAACTGGGCCGCCGATCCGGATTCAAGGCCAGCCGATTTTTACAAGCCCGATTATGACGTCAGCGCATGGGACGACATTAAGGTTCCGTCAAACTGGCAAATTCAAGGCTACGGAACGCCTCTTTATGTTAATATACAATTCCCCTTCAAGGTGAACCCGCCGTTTGTTATGGATGAGCCGGACCAGCGGTATACGAATTTCAAACAGCGTAATCCGGTCGGCAGTTACCGGCGAACATTCACTATTCCGGAAAACTGGAAGGATGAGGAAATCTTCATTAACTTTGACGGTGTCAATTCTGCGTTCTATATCTGGCTTAACGGTCAAAAAGTCGGTTACAGCCAGGACAGCAGAACCCCTGCTCAGTTTAATATCACAAAATACCTGAACCCCGGCGAAAACACTTTAGCCGTCGAGGTCTACCGCAATTGCGACGGGTCTTATCTGGAAGATCAGGACTTCTGGCGGCTCAGCGGAATATTCAGAGATGTTTATCTTTTCTCGACCCCAAAGATTCATATACGCGATTTCTTCGTAAAAACCAACCTCGACGACCAGTATAAAGATGCGACCTTGAAAGTCTCGGCTAGCGTGGTTAATTTCGGCAATGACACTGTCAATCTCCCTGATCTGACTGCGGAGCTTTTTAACAGTAATGGAAAGCAAATCGCTTCGGTCAAGCCGCTCAAAAATATGATTCGTAAGATCGAGGCGGGCAAGTCCGTTGATGTTGAGTTTGAAAAAGAAATTAAAAATCCGCTGAAGTGGTCCGCTGAAACGCCAAATCTTTATAAGCTCGTTTTGTCATACAAACCCAAAGGGTTGTTTGCCAAAGTGGCCGAGGCCCTCTCCTGCAATGTCGGTTTCCGCCAGGTCGAGATCAAGGACGGCGTTCTCCTCGTAAACGGCAAATACGTCTATGTCAAAGGCGTCAACCGCCATGAGCACGATCCGGACACCGGCCATTATATTACACGGGAATCGATGATAAGGGATATCAAGCTGATGAAACAGGGCAACGTCAACGCTGTGCGCACCTGTCATTACCCTGACTCGCCTTTGTGGTATGATTTGTGCGACGAGTACGGCCTTTACCTTGTTGACGAAGCGAATATCGAATCGCACGGCCTTGGATGGAAAAGAAACCACAAACTAGCTTCCAACCCCAGCTGGACAGCGGCGCATCTGGACCGCACGATGAATATGGTTCAGCGTGACAAGAACCATCCGTCGGTAATAATCTGGTCGCTCGGCAACGAGGCAGGCAACGGCACCAATTTCCAGAAAACCAGCGAATGGGTAAAATACTTCGACTCATCCCGTCCCGTCCAGTACGAACAGGCAGAAAAGGATAAGTATACCGACATCGTCTGCCCAATGTATGCGCCGATTCCGCAAATCATTAAGTATGCCGAGGCAGAGGATACTTACCGCCCTATGATACTTTGCGAGTATGCCCATGCTATGGGCAACAGCCTTGGCAATATCGCCGACTACTGGATAGCAATCGAAAAGCACAAAGCGCTTCAGGGAGGCTTCATCTGGGACTGGGTTGACCAGGGGCTTAGAAAGACCGACAAGGAAACAGGCAAAGAGTTCTGGGCCTACGGCGGTGATTATGGAGACTTTCCGAATAATGGCAATTTCTGCATTAACGGAATCGTTCAACCCGACCGCAAACCAAATCCCCATTACTTTGAAATGAAAAAAGCATACCAGAATATCGATGTTTCCGTGGTAGACCTGGATAAGCAGCAGTTTAAGATCGAAAACCAGTATGCCTTTATCGATTCCGGCTCTTTGACAAATCCAAGCTGGCAGGTCACCAGAGACGGTCAAGTGACCCAGCAAGGCACAATAGAAAACCTTAGCATTGCTTCAGGCACATCAAAGACAATTACAATTCCATACGATACTGAAAAGTTTGATCCTTACAGCGAATATTTTCTTCAAGTTAAATTTACCCTCGCCAAAGATATGCCGTGGGCACCGAAGGGCCATTTGCTGGCATGGGACCAGTTTGAACTTAGGTCGTCTGCTATAGTTGACAAACCCGCAGGCCCGGCTCTTAAGCTTGATGAAACCGACGGCAGCGTAGTTATCTCGGGCAAAGATTTTGCGGCGAAGTTCTCTAAAGAGCTTGGTGCATTGATCTCTTATAAGGTTTCCGACATCGAGATGATAGCCGCCCCTCTTGCTCCGAATTTCTGGCGCCCTCCTACGGATAATGACGGCGGAAACAAAATGCCGAAACGCCTGGGCATCTGGAAGGACGCCGGGCAAAATCGGACCGTTGATTCTGTCAGGGTTTTACAAAAGGATGATAACCGTATTGGGGTAACTGTAATTTCTACGATCCCAGCGAAGGACTCAAAGCTTAATGTTGACTATGAAGTACATGGAAACGGCAGCATTTATGTTTATTATCGCTTAAATCCGGGTAAGGACCTGCCCAATATTCCGCGTATCGGAATGCAGTTTAAGATGCCGAATTCCTTTGACGATATGAAGTGGTACGGACGAGGACCGCATGAGAACTACTGGGATCGAAAAACCGGAGCCGCCGTCGGTCTCTATGCGGAAAGGGTTACAGAGCCTGCCCATCAGTACGTACGCCCGCAGGAAAACGGAAATAAGACCGATGTCCGCTGGATGACCCTGACCGATGCAAATGGCAAAGGTCTGAAATTCACCGGCCTGCCGATGCTTAGCATAAGCGCATGGCCCTGCGGCATGGAAGATATTGAGGCAGCAAAGCATCCGTTTGAGATTCCCCATCGCGACTTTATAACTGTCAATGTCGACTATAAGCAAATGGGTGTAGGCGGAGACAACAGCTGGGGAGCAAAAACACATGAGGAATACACCCTGCCGCCCAAAGAATATGCATACAGTTTTATGATATCGCCTTTGAAATAATTAACAAAACAAAAACCCGAAGCGCAAACGTCCTCGTACCGCCGGCTTCCAGCCGGCTTTATTCCGTGCTGTCGGCATCCTGCCGACATCCTCTGCGGGCAGGATGGCCTCTGTACTACAATCTTTCAACTTCTGTTTTTTTCTTTTTTAAAAAAATCCTTCTTCTTTTCTTCATGAACTTCATGGCCTTCATGGTTATTAATAATCCGTGTCAATCCGTGAAATCCGTGGTTAGGTTTTTTGATTGCGGCTATGCTGCCCAAATTTCTATTCCTGCACTTCGTTATCGTCATCCGGTGACGTTGCCCCTGTTTCGTGTTCACTATTTATAGCCTGCAGCATTTTCTTGATGTCAAACGCTCCCCAGATCGTGACCCATACAGCCATACATGCGAACAAGATTATTCCGGCGATCAGGACTATTTTCCAAAGTAACATCCAGGCATTCATATTTTCACCTCATAATTTAAACAGCCTTGCCAGCTGGTTCGTTTTTTTTGTTTTTGTCGGGAAATATCAACGATCCGGCGATCATTGCTATTGTTGTCAGTAATATACTCATCAACGCCGCCCGGGCAGCAGACAAATCAAGCCCCAATGCTTTTTGCACCGGTCCTAACCCAAGCACAGCAGAGGAACCGGCTAGCAATGCCAGGAAGGCTCCTGTTGAACTTGCTCGTTTCCAGTATAGTCCGCCGAACAGCAATGCGAAGGCACCGGCATAATAGATCGCGCCGGTGACGCCCATATAATCGAAAATATCGAGACTTCCCTTGTACAAAAGGCCCCATGCCAGTACGTACAGACCGATTGCGACGATCAGGATTCGCGTAATCAAAATTCTTTTCTTAGGCGAAAGTTTGCCCCCCATCAGCGGTGCGATTACGTCCTGGGTCAATACGCTGGACCAGCATAGCAGGTAACTGTCATGGGTGGACATAAAGGCCGCCAGCATTGCCGCTGTGATTATTCCGATGGCACCGGCAGGGAGTATCCGGGCCAGGAACATTGGCATTGCATAGAGATTGTTGATAGGTTCTGAATTTTCGTTTAAAAGGAATGTTTTGTCTTCAGTGATCACACTTCCTCCCTCATTCATGATCCACACAAAAGCACAGATACCCCAGAAGTACGGCAGTAAAAATCTGATCATATATGAGACAGAGGCAAAGGTAAATTGCCTTTTTACAGTTTTCGGAGATTTGGCTGCCAGTGCCCTGGATACCGAAGTCGGCCAGACGGCACAGCTGACAAGACCGATAAACGCGACAAAGATTATGTATTCGACGCCGAATCCGCTTTCTGAAATTATTGGGTTAAAACCGGCCTCCTGTTTGTATTTTACGACGGTATCAAAAATGTTTGTCCAGCCGAGATTTTTGATCGACAGGTATGTTGCAAGAAGCATACCGAACGAAAGGACGACAAATTGCACATAGTCTGCGATTACGACCGAAACCATACCGCCAAGGCATGTATAGATCAGTACCAGTGAGATAAGAAATACCATTACCGCCGGCAGTGCCCAGCTGTTTTCGGAAAGACCGGTAATCCCCACGATGAACATTGAACCAATCTTAAGAAAAAGTCCCATGTTCAGTATGCCGCCGACAGACATCATTATCCCGCCCAGTATGCGGGTTTTTTTGTCGAAGCGTCGTTCATAGAATTCCGGTATCGTCAGCACCTCCATCTCGCGGAGCCTGTAAAGGAAAAATCCGCTTATGCCGACGAAGAAAGTTACTACACCTGCGATCAGGGCTATATGGAAGGTTGCAAATCCCCCGCCGAAAGCTTTTTGCGAACTGTACATAACCGTGATCAGCCCCAATTCGGTGCCGGTCAGGGTCGCCACCCCCAGCGCCGTGCCGAGTCCTTTGCCCGCGCAGACAAAATCATTCATGTTCTTGATGAATTTGCTGACAAAAATGCCGATACCCAATGAGATCATCGGGTAAACAATAACAATTACCCAATCGACACCGCTGAAGTTCGTTTCCGCTATTATGCCTGTATTCAAAATCGGCTCCTTGTCCCAAACCAACCTGCTGGCCTGTTCGAAATGTATACTTCGCTTTGCTATAACGTAAAAGGACAACGGAGGGTATTATATGAAAAGAATTACCGTATGCAAACTTTTTAATTCTTTTATTAGTGTTAATTGGTACTACAATTTTTCATCTTCTTGTTTTCTATGCTCGTTTTTTAAAAAGAACTTTCACAATTCTTTATTGAATAACAAATTACATTAAAACTCCCGCAACACTAACATCTGCATTTTTTTATCTTTTTTAAAAAAAATCTTTCTTCTTTTCTTCATGATTTTCATGTTCTTCATGGTTATTAATAATCCGTGTCAATCCGTGAAATCCGTGGTTAGTTTTTTTGGCCATCATCTATACTAACCTTTTGATTTGCGCATAAAAAAACCGGCATCGCCGTTAAGCGGTACCGGTTTTCTTTTCGGGTTGGCGAAGTTATTTTTCGTCAATCCTGGCTTTAATTAAAGCCCCCACCTTCGAAGCCTTTTCCTCGGCGAAACTGTAAAACTCCAGTAAATCCTTGTGAGCCTTTTTGGCGAGTACCTCGCCTTTGGTTACCCCTTCGTTTTTACTGGAAGGCTCTTCCGACACATCGTGCCGGGCAATCTCAGACCCGTCTAATGCGGGCGCCTGATAATAGATTGCCGATCCAAAACCGGCGAAATATATTATCAAGGCAATCAATAATTTGCTGCGTAGCCCTCCCATATGTATATCTCCAAAAGAAATTCAGTTTAAGTTAGTTATTCAAACCGACCGAAATTAGCCAGAAAAACAATGTAAGTCTCTACATTTAACAGGTTTATTCGGCTTCGTCTTTTTTGTAAAATAGCCTCGCCCGTTAGGGCGAATCTTCAATTCGTAATTCGTAATTCGTAATTCATAATTCTCCAACTGGCCGTCAGGTCAGTTTGAGTTACTTATACGAT
>JAIPFN010000244.1 GCA_021736615.1 Phycisphaerae bacterium
GGCTTGGTTTGTGTCGCCTGTGTGAACGGTCATTTCCCATTATCCTCATATGCTCCAAAAAAACAGTTGCGTTAGCTGCATATATTATGAATGCAAGTTACCATATAAAATGAAAATTGTCTAATTAATAAAATCAGGGTTTTGAAATACAGTAGAAATATTCTTTGCCCTTGAGATATAATTCTGTTCCCGCAAATGCCGGTGAACAGTCAAATGAGTCGTCGAGTTTGTTTATCGCGACGGTTTTTAGCTCATCTGCCGGTGTTATTACGTATGTTACGCCGTTTCTGCCGGGCAGGTAGATTTTGCCGTCGGCAGCGGCAGGCGAGGCGTATACCCCTTTTATTTGATCGAGTGATTGTTTTACGAAGTGGGGTTTTCCGGTTTTAGCGTCGTAGCACGACAGGTCCGCGTTGTTGACCGCAAAGACGTATATCCTGTCCTTGTAAAGCAGCGGCGAGGGGACGTATGGCGTTGCGTTGTCGACCTGCCATGCAATGTCGTCTGTGCCGGTCAGGTCTCCGGTTTTGCCGAGCTTTATCGCCATTAGTGCGCTGCCTCTGAATCCGCTGGTGCAGTAAACCATAGAGTCTCCGACGACCGGGCATGGGATTGTGTTTCTGGTTTGTCCGCTGCATTTCCAGATTATGTCGCCGTTTTCAGGGTTGTAGCTCTTTACGCTGGCCCCTCCGTTTACGATTATCTGCTCTTTGCCGTTTACTGTTGCAACTACCGGTGTTGTCCAGCCGGAGACTTCATCGCGTAATTTTTTCCAGAGAGGTTCGCCGGTTGTTTTCTCGAAGGCATAGATGAATGAATCGCCTTCCTGGTCGGCGACAACTATCACGGCGTTGCCTGCAAGTGCAGGTGAGTTCGAGTCGCCCCAGCGGTTTTTCATTTGGATAGTATTCCTGCTCCAGATGTGCGTCCCATCGATGTCAAAGCAGTGTATTCCCCACGATCCGAGGCTTGCCCAAACGTATTTGCCGTCGGTGACCGGCGAAAAGGAAGCGAAACCGTTGTCTTTGTGATGGGCCTGGTGGGGCTGCTGCTCGGTGATGGTTTTTTGCCAGATGACTTTGCCGGTGTGCCTGTTGAGACATACCAGGTCGAACTTGAAGATATTTGAACTGCTATTTCCTTGCGAGCCTCTGCTGCTTGTACCGTTTGCAGGGGATTCGGCTGGCTGCGATGGTTTTGTTTTTTTACCGGTGTCGACGGCGATCTGATAAAAGAGTTTGTCCTGCCAGATGACCGGTGTCGATGGTGATCCGTCGCCTTCAAGCTTGATTTTCCATTTGATATTTTTCGATTCGCTCCATGTTGACGGCGGAGTTGCATCATCGGAGATGCCCATCATATCAGGTCCGCGCCAGGTAGGCCAATTGCCGGCGGCAAATGCTGCCGAGGTTAATAGAACGGTGAACAAAACGACGAGGTGTGAGATAGACTTTTTCATCGGTATTCCTTTACTGTTATTGTTTTATATTTACTAGTCTTGGAACTGCCTGACGTTATTTGATAGGTTTGAGCTTATAAATAGTTATTTCAAGATACCATATAAATCATTGAATTGGGAAGTTTTTTTGTTGAAAATTTGATTTATGCTTGAAAATACCTGTGAGAGAGCTATAATAAATCGACAAATGCAACTGAGTTGCAATTACCGCGTTGCATCTTGTGTCAGGATTTTCTGCTTAGAGCTTATTTTATGTATTGATGAGAAATGAAGAATTATCGTTACATTCTAATTGCCATTATAACAAGTTGTTTTGTTTTGGCGGCAACGAATGCGCTCTTTATGCTGCATTTGGGTACCCATGATGCACTTGTCAATCAGGGTGATAACGATTGTTTGATTTGTCAGCATTTTTTTAATAGTCCTCATAAGTTCATTCCTGAAGCTGTCCCTGAAGTCATTTTTGCACAGAAGTCTGTTTTTATATATTTCACTTCTGAAAATCAGATTATTACAAATCAATTTGAGCCTTTCATGGCTCGTGCCCCTCCATGTATGTTTGCTTGTTAATTCAGCATTTCTATGGATTGTAAAACACTTGCGCTCAAATGTGTGAGTGATAACACCAATTGGTGTTATCCGGCAGCAATCGTTTTTGATGACATCCGGCAGGATAGTTGGATTTTGTCATGGATGCCCCTGCAATCTTACGGTCATTGCTCAAAAGCAAATTTACCATGACTGGCTGCAAGCATAATGATTGCTGCTGAATGAGTGACATTCAAGTATATTTTGTTTTTATCACATGCGGTTATTTTGTGATGATTTTTATAAGGAAAAGAAAATGGAACGAGTCCGATTAATTTATTTTAGTCTTAATTTGTTATTGTTTTTCTTGTTAGCTGATGTGTATGGAGAAGATAGTTTATTGTCGTCAGACAATATTTTTGAGCCTGTTGGTATGGAGGTTTCGATTTCAGGTATCGGCGTTTATAATGCAAATGTCCGAGGCGGGACGAGCACCCATAAAAGGCAGGGCAGATGGTCCGGTAGTTATGATCTTGAACTTTCAAAGGATCTTTCGGGTTTGTTTGGTTCGGAGAAGTCCGAACTTTATATGCGTGCCGAGGGCGGTTTCGACAGGCTTGGTATCGATGATACTTCGGTTGGCAGTTTTTTTGGTGTCAACTGCGATTATATTGGTAGACGTTCGCTCGATCTTGTAGAGGTATGGTATCAGCAGTCTTTTGCGGATGAAGAATTGAAGATTCGTCTTGGTAAACTTGATATTACCGGCGGATTTCATTGCCGCGGATGTCCGGTGTCGTTTGACGGCAACAGTTATGCTAATGATGAAACGACACAGTTTCTCAATGGATCGCTGGTTAACAACCCGACTATTCCGTTTCCTGATTATGGCTTAGGTGCGATTGTTCATTGGACTCCGGTTGAGTACTGGTACGGTTCTTTTGGTGTTGTCGATGCTCAGGCCGATAGTCGGGAGACTGGTTTTAATACAGCGTTTCATGATGAGGACTATTTCTTTTATGCTGCCGAGACCGGAGTTACACCTCACCTGCATTGCGCAAATGGGATATTGCCCGGGGCTTATCGTGTCGGGCTATGGTACGATCCACAGCCGGAAGCCCCCGTTGACGGTGCCAAAGAAAGGCGTGACGATGTCGGGGGGTATTTAAGCTGCGATCAGATGCTTTCAAAGGAAATCGCTGCCCCCGAAGACAGGCAGGGTCTAGGGGCGTTTTTTAGATACGGTTATGCCAATAGCGAACGAAACGAGATGACGGGTTTTTTTAGCGGTGGTTTGCAGTATCAGGGTTTGTTAGACGGTAGAGATGACGATGTGACTGCGGTTGGCTTTTCGCACGGCACGTTCAGCAGCAAGGCGACGGATTTTACCCAGGACTATGAAAGTGTGCTGGAAGTCTACTATAATGCTCAGTTGACCGACAGTATTAATCTTACTCCGAGTCTTCAATATGTTGCTAATCCCGGCGGTGTTTCGGGAGTTTCGGATGCGTTGGTTTTCGCGGTGAGAGCACAGATGTCTTTTTAGTCAAGTAAATGCAATTAAGTAACAAAGGTATTACCGGGGCCGTGAATTTTACGGCTCTGGTAATTACTGCAATTCTTCCAGTTCTTCCCAGCGTTTATAGGTTTCATCCAGCTGGTTTTGGAGGATTTCGGTTTTTTCGGCCGCTGCGGTGATCTCCGGCTGCGGTTTTTTGTAGAAGTCCGGGTTGGCCATTTCCTCGTGCAGTTCGGTGAGTTGGGTTTCGAACTGGTCGATCTTCTCGGGGATCGCTTCCAGTTCCTTTTGCAGTTTGTATGTCAGCTTGGGTTTTTGTTTTGGTTTCCCCTGCGATTGCTCTTCGGGTTTTTGTTTGTCTTTTTGGGGCTGGACGGGTTCTTCGATCTTTCGTTGTCTTAGCCAATCGTCGTATCCGCCGGCATATTCTTTTACCTTGCCCTTGCCTTCCAGGACCAGTGTACTCGTCACTACATTGTTGATGAATTCCCGGTCGTGGCTTACCATCAGGACGGTTCCCTTAAAGTCCAGCAGCAGTTCTTCGAGCAGGTCGAGCGTTTCAATGTCCAGATCGTTTGTCGGTTCGTCGAGAACCAGCAGGTTTGCCGGTTTGCTGAATAGTTTGGCCAGCAGCAGCCGGTTTCGCTCTCCGCCGGATAGTGTGGAGACGAGGTTTTTTGCCTGTTGGGGCGGAAACAAAAAGTCCTGAAGATAACCTATTACGTTTCGTTTTCTTCCGTTAAACTCGATTGAGTTGTATCCTTCGCCGACATTTTCCCAGACTGTTTTGCTCTCGTCGAGCTGTTCGTGGAGCTGGTCGAAATATCCGATCTCAAGATTTGTTCCGTGCTTGACTTTTCCGGTGGTGTTTTTCAGTTTTTTCAGCAGTACGTTTATCAGCGTGGTTTTGCCGGATCCGTTCGGGCCGATTATCCCAATCCGGTCCTGACGCAGTATAGTAGTGGAAAGTTTTTCGATAGTCGGCGGTGAATCGGGGTAAGCAAAACCGACATTTATCGCGTCGATCACCTTCACTCCGCTCAGCTGGATGTCCTGGGTTTCCATTTTAACTTTAGCGGTGATCTCTCTTCTTTCGCTGCGTTTCTCACGCATGTCCTTCAACGCCTGGACCCTGCCTTCGTTTCGTACGCGGCGTGCCTTTATCCCTTTGCGTATCCAGACTTCTTCTTCGGCTAGTTTTTTGTCGAAGTTGGAGTTGTGTTTTGCTTCGGCATCCAGAGCCTGTTGTTTGCGTTTGACATAGGAATCGTAGTCGCAGGTCCAGCTTGAGATACTCCCGCGGTCGATTTCGATAATTCTAGTCGACAGGTTTCGCATGAACATCCGGTCGTGGGTTACGAACAGCAGAGTCTGGATATTTCGGCGGAGGAACTCTTCCAGCCAGGCGATAGATTCGATGTCGAGATGGTTAGTCGGTTCGTCGAGCATCAGGATGTCCGGGTCGATAACCAGTGCTCTTGCAAGCAGGGTTCGTCTTTTAAGACCCGCCGAAAGCGTATCGAATTTCGCGTCGGCGTCGAGTTTCAGTTGGGAGATGATCGTTTCGGCTATAGTGTTGACCTGCCAGCTCCCGGCGGCCTCGAGCGCATGGTGCAGACTGTCGAGCTTCTTGATAAGTTCTTCACTGCCGGTCTCTGTCAGCTCTTTGCTTACAAGGTGGTATTTTTTGAGCATCTCAGCGGTTTTGCCGTGTCCGCCGACGATTACGTCAAAGACCGTTCCTGGCATCGACTGGGGGACTTCCTGGGTAAGCGTGGTTATCTTCAGGCCCGGCTGTTTTGCGATATACCCGCCCTGAGGCTGAATATCGCCGCTTATAGCCTTCATCAGGGTGGTTTTACCCGTTCCGTTGCGGCCAAGCAGACAAACCCTTTCGCCGCGTGCGATCTGCATATCTATATTGTCAAGGATCGGCGGTCCGCCAAACCCGACAGTTATGTCATTTAAACTTATTAAAGCCATTTTAAAATGTATAATGCCTATTGTATAATGTATAATTAAGGAAACCGCCCTCGGCGGAAACTATTATTCTATTATCATACGCTTTGATTGTCAATGATCATTGACAAATGCTTTAAATTGAGTATTATTGCTCTATAGAAAATCCGTTAATGTATAAGGTGAGTAGTGCCCAACTAAATCTATTAGAATTGCCGAAAGCGATTCAAACAGCTAACAGCAAGAAGCTAATCGCTGATCGCTGATCGCTGATTGCTAATAAACTATGCTTCGATTAACTTCTTTAACTTTACCTATTGGCCATAATGAGGGCGACCTGCTGGACTTGGTCCTTGGCAGGCTTGGAATTTTTTCCGAGTCATTTGTTAAGTATTATGTTCGCAGGAAATCCGTTGATGCGCGCAAACGCGGCGGGGTTTTCTTTGTATATACGGTCGATGTTGAGATCGATACCGCTGGCGATGAAGATACGATTGTCGCAGGCAAGCAGGGCGTTTCGATAGCACGTTCTCTGGAGTATCAGCGGCCCGCTTCAGGCAATTGTTCAACGCGTCCGGTGGTTATCGGGACCGGGCCGAGCGGCCTTTTTGCCGGGCTTATTCTTGCAGAAGCCGGCCTGCGTCCATTGCTGCTTGAACGGGGCAAACCTGCAAAATCACGTGCCAAAGATGTCGCGGCATTCTGGAGGAACGGGACGCTGGACGAAAATTCCAATGTCCAGTTCGGCGAAGGCGGGGCGGGAACTTTTTCCGACGGTAAGCTTACAACGCAAATAAAGGACAAACACAATCGCTGCCAGAAAGTGCTAGCCGAACTCGTCGCAGCGGGCGCCCCCGAAGAGATACTTTATCTGGCCAAACCTCATATAGGCACAGATGTCCTTATTAAGGTTGTCGGCAATATTCGCGAAAAGATCATCTCTCTCGGCGGTGAAGTTCGCTTTGAAAGTCATGTAACCCAACTGCTTGTCGAAGACGGTAAGGTAAAGGGAGTAGTTCTCAGCAGTGATGAAGAGATCGCCGCCGATGTTGTCGTCGCCGCAATCGGGCACAGCGCACGCGATACTTTCAAGGAGTTGTATGATAAAGGTATTATGTGCGAGCAGAAGGCCTTCTCCATCGGTGCACGTATCGAGCATCCCCAGGGGCTTATCGACAAGGCTCAGTACGGCAAGTTCGCCGGACACCCGCAGATCGGCCATGCCGAGTATAAGCTTGTCCATCACTGCGCAGACGGCAGGGGGGTGTATACCTTTTGTATGTGCCCGGGCGGTAGTGTTATAGGTTCTTCCTCCGAGTCTGGTATGGTCGTCACCAATGGGATGAGTACATTCTCAAGGAGCGGCGACAATGCAAACAGTGCTTTGCTTGTCGGGGTTCGTCCTGATGATTTTGGAAGCGACCATCCACTCGCCGGCATCGAGTTTCAGCGGATGTGGGAAGCCGCGGCGTTCCGGTTCGCCGGTTCGTGTTACAATGCCCCTGCTCAGCGGGTCGAAGATTTCCTGCTGGCAAGACCCAGCACCGGCCCAGGTTCGGTCAAACCGTCATACACTCCTTCGGTTTGTTATTGCGACATCAGCCATTGTCTGCCCGCCTTTGCCGTCAAAGCAATGCGTCAGGCCCTACCTGAACTCGACAAGAAGATACGCGGTTTCGCTATGGCCGATGCGATTCTTACCGCACCGGAGACCCGGAGTTCTTCGCCTGTTCGTATTACGCGAAATGAAATGTTTGAAAGCGTAAATACTCGCGGTTTATACCCGGCAGGAGAAGGCGCAGGCTACGCCGGGGGGATAATGTCGGCGGCTGTCGATGGAATAAAAGTTGCCGAATCAATTTTGCAGTCCCCACGTACCACCGGCTCCTAACCGAAATTACTGCCAAAGCTATAAACGTTAAAAAAACAATGGTGACAAAATCTTTTTTACCACTTTAGAAATCTTACGCACATTTTGCAAAAGTTTCCCGATATTTCTTGACTTTGGGTTCGGAATCTGCATAATACGTTTTTCGGATGGTGGCTATGCGACTTTGACGATTTATTCTGTAGACGAATTTTAGGAGAAGATTTAGTGGCGATTAAATTCAGGACAATATTGTCCAGCAGTAGCGGCAATTGTATACTTATTCAGACAGAGGAGACAAACCTTCTGGTTGATTGCGGTTTCAGGAGTCAGAAGGGCTGCAAGGTCGCTCTGGAGGATGCCTTGGGGGAAATCTCAAATATTGACGCAGTTATCGTTACGCATAATCATGGCGATCACATCAGCTATTCTGCTTTGAAAGTTTTGGAGAAGAATAATGTGCCGGTTTATGTTTTCGACGGAAGCACAGATGATCTGAAATGCAAGCATTATAAGGGAAATTCCTTTTCAACTCTGGATTTGCGTTTCTTTACAGCCGGTAGTTTTGCGATAAACAATCTTTACATTGAGGCCGTCGAGGTGCCGCATCACCCTGGCCTTCCTACGTTTGCATTTGTCATCCGTTACAAAGGTCAGTATCGCGAGCATAAGATATTAGTCGCCTCCGATTTTACAGACGGCACCGCTCTGACCGGTCATCTTTCTGATGCCGACCTGATTTATATCGAGTCGAACCACTGTCTTGAACTGCTGAGAATTTTCCCGAACTTTAACAGCATTTACCACATGAACAACCCGGCTACGGCTCGGCTCCTGGTCGATACCGTTGGTAAAAGACAAACCCCTCCTCAGGCCGTTATTCTCGGCCATCTAAGCAACCAGCGCAATGAGCCTCAAAAGGCAATCGACGAGATCAAGCGGGCATTCGAAAAAAACGGCCACGAAATAAATTTCCAGATCAAGGTAGCCCCAAAATACGACCCTTCGGATGAAATAAAAATCGCATAACTCCGTACCGCCGGCATCTTGTCGGCCTTGTACTCTACGGTGGGATGGGCTGTTCCCATGCTGTCAGCTAAAAGAGTAAAATTATACTTTCAGGGAATGAAAGTGAATGTGGATAATACCAAAAAAACAGCATGGATAAAAGTTTGACTCTCTTACCCATGCTGCTGATTTTTTATAAAATAGCCTCGCCCGTAAGGGCGAATCTTTTATTATACATTATACAATATGGAACATACCGGCTTTACGTCGGGAATCATTATTCATTTACAAAAGCTTCTGTAAATCCCACTCCGGCACGTACTGTTCGCGAATGATCGGATCCAATTCAGGCATGCCTTTGACTTTCATATTTTTCGAGTCCCAATAGATGCGTTTTCCCGCACGAATAGCGAGATTGCCAAGCAGGACAAATTCGGTTAATTTGGCGGCATATTCGAAGTTACTGACAGCTTTTCCGCCGTTTTTGCAGGTGTCGAGCCAGTTGCGATGGTGGCCTTTTGAACGCATCAGGGTTTCGGCGGGGCGTTTATATGTTTTCATCTTCGCTTCCGGGATGATTCTCGGAGACGCGCTCCAACCGCCGCCTAATATTGCGCCTTTATCCCCGCTGACAAGTACGCCGTTGCCGCCCATATTGCGTTTATCTTCCAGCTCTTCCGGACGATCCGGTTTGCGATTTCCATCTCGCCAGGAAAACTTTACAGCCGGCCGGTTGCCGGTTTTCTCGAACATCCAGG
>JAIPFN010000245.1 GCA_021736615.1 Phycisphaerae bacterium
TGCAATTTCTGCAAGAATGCTTGCCCCTTTTGCCGTCTGAAGGACCAGTTCGGTTGCGGTATCTTCGGTCAAACCCAGTTTCTGGGCGGATTTTATCATTTCTTCCATCAGCAAAAAGAAGTACGCCGGGCCGGATCCGCTTATTGCGGTGACGGCGTCGATGAGGTCCTCATCGTCGTCCATTACAGCTTTTCCGATAGGCGAGAAAATTTCCAGTGCGTTTTGCATTGTATTATCGGAAGCGTTAGGCGAGTATAATCCGCTCATTCCTTCCGAAACCAGCGACGGGGTGTTTGGCATGACCCGAATGATTTGTACATTGCCGAGTGTTTTCGAGATCGTGTCGACGGTGATCCCGGCGGCGATGGAAATAACTACGGAATTTTCCTTGATGCTGCTCTTTATTTCTTCCAGCACGGACGCCATGACCTGGGGTTTTACGCTCAGGACGATAATATCGGCTTTCTGGACGATAGCGGTGTTATTTGAAACGCCGGTAACTCCATACATCTTAAATAGTTCGATGATTCGATCACCGCTGATATCGCTAACCATAACATCGGCCGGTGCAAACTGACCGGCCTGAATGATTCCATTTATAATGGCCTGCGCCATGTTTCCGGCGCCTATAAAACCAATTGACGACATTTTTTCCCCTTGTAAAGTAATAAATTAAGGTTTATCATATTAAGCGAAATTCTGTGAAAGTAAACTGAAAACTGGATTGATTTGATTTTTTATAAGGAAAGAAAATGCATGATCTGCGGCCGATAAGATTTTTGGGTTTTTCAATGAGATTTTCGATGCTTGCCGTTTTGGCGATTTTGTTTGTTTTTTCCAGTGGGGTTGCATCGGAAGTTTCTCACCGCTTCCTGAAATCCGGCTGGTTGTCGCAGGCGATTTCTATCGTCGATAAGGACGGCAAGGTCGAGTGGGAGTATCCCACCAAAGCAGAGACTACTGACTCGTGGTATCTGCCCGGCGGCAAGATCATCTTCAGTCATAAGAACGGCGTTACGCTTATGGGCAAAGACAAGGTTGCGATCTGGACTTATGACGCGCCCAAGGGTAAGGAGAACCATTCGTGTCAGCCGATAGAGGACGGCAAGTTTCTTGTCGCCGAAAATGGAAACGGAGCCTGGATCGTTGAGCTTGACTCCAAGGGAAAAGTTGCCAAAAAGATAAAGGTATCCGACCGCAAAGACGGACGCCATGCATACCGCCAGATTCGAAAGACGGCGAAAGGGACATATCTTACAACGGTAATGACCGAAAATAAAACATACGAATGGGACGCCGACGGTAAGCTTTTGCGAACATTTCCTAACGGCCATTATGTCGCGATCAGGCTGAAAAACGGCAATACGCTGACATCGGGAAATCCGCTTAAAAAGGGCTGGCACATTGCAGAGTTCGATCCAAAAGGCAAGGTCGTGTGGTCGCTGAAAGACGAGGACAGTATCGGCCTGCATATTAATATGGTCTGCGGATTGCAGCGGCTGGATAACGGAAATACTGTCGTAACAAACCTCGTCCACGGAAATGGCAGCGACCCGAATGCTCCGCAGGTATTCGAGATAACCCCGGACAAAAAAGTTGTATGGACGGTCAAGAACCCAAAGCTAAACAGAATTGCCTCGATACAGATACTTGACTCAAAGGATGGGAAGATAGACAATACCAAGCAACAGAGGTAGATACCGCAGCAAATTGAGGGAATAAGTGACAGAAGCGGAAAAAATTCAGACAGAAATATACAAACGCATGACTCCGATCGAGAAGCTTCAGGCCATGTGCGATCTGTATAATACCGCCTATGCGATGAAAACGGGTTGGGTAAAGCAACTGCATTCGGAATGGACGGATAAACAGGTTGATGACGAGGTAATGGAGATTTTTCTGAACTCCGGTGAAGAAATGGAAAACTGTGATTTTCGATACCGGAAGGGTAGTGACGGGCGGTTTCGGCCTGTGAAACTGGAAAATATAAAAAAACTGTAAATTCTGGCTGAATATCAGTATAATGCCCGCTTTTGATAAATATTATTTGATTTTGACAGGTTTTTATTATGGACAGATTTGATTACATTGATGGACAACTTTTTGCTGAGGGCGTTGACGTTTCTCGCATTGCCGAGGAAGTTGGTACCCCGGTTTATATTTACAGTAAGGCCACTTTTCTTGAGCATCTTAATAAGATCGAGGAAGCGTTTTCCGAGTTGGAAACTACTGTTTGTTTTTCGATCAAGGCATGCAGCAATATAAATATTTTAAAATTCATGGCCGAGGCAGGCAGCGGGTTCGACATTGTCAGCGGCGGCGAACTTTACCGCGCACAACAAGCCGGTGCCGACATGTCAAAGATAGTCTATGCAGGCGTCGGTAAGACAGACAAGGAAATCCTTGAGGCTCTGCAGGCAGGTATCGGATATTTCAATATCGAATCTGAAGAAGAACTGGCTAACATCATCAAGATCGCAAAGGCTAACAATCTCAAGACAAAGGCCGCTCTGCGTGTTAACCCGGATGTCGATTACGGGTCTAAAGCCATGACCAATACCGGTGTCAAGGATACCAAGTTTGGTGTCGATATCGAGCGTGCAAAGAAGGTTTTCCAGGAGTTCGGCAATGATGAGAACGTCGATCTGTGCGCTATCCATGTTCATCTTGGCTCCGAGGGTAAAAAGGCCGAGCCGTACAAGCAGGCTCTTGAAAAAATAGTCCCGCTGATCGATGAACTCCGCGGTGACGGTTTCCGCATCGAGGCGATAGATATGGGCGGCGGTTACGGTGCCGACTATGAGACCGGTACCGCTCCTCCGGCTGCAAAGTATGCCGAGGCGATAGTTCCGATGCTGAAAGGCAAAGGACTTAAACTCATACTCGAACCGGGTGCGTCAGTTGCGGCTAACGCGGCGATAATGCTCACAAAGGTTCTGTACCTGAAAACCGGTCAGGAGAAAAAATTCGTCATTGTTGACGCCGGTATGAATGATCTTATCCGACCGCCGCTATACGGTTCGTTCCACTTTATCTGGCCGGCAAAAGTCGAGGGCAATTTCATGCCGGGCAAACGCCAAAAGGATATGACGATCGGCGGAACAGAGGTTGTCGATGTTGTAGGTCCGATCTGTGAAAGCACTGATTTTCTGGCAACGGCTAGATCGCTGGCACCGGTAAAACGCGGCGATCTAATCGCCGTATTTACAGCAGGAGCATACGGGTATACGATGTCTAGTAACTACAATTCAAGGCCAATGCTGCCGGAAGTCCTCGTCGATGGGGACAGATTTACAGTGATCAGAAAGCGTCAGAATTACGAAGACCTCGTGGAGCTGGAAAAATAGAAAGTCTTTTTTGGGCTTTTTGTGGGTTTTTGATGCTAAAAAACGCAACTAACGACATGGCCGGTCTTGTATAGGCCATTTTTTCTTGCATTCTACCGTTGAAAAGCTATACTTATCGCCGATATATAAAATAAACACCTAATAAAGGACTGGCCATATGTCAGAAATGAAGGATAAAGATTTAGCGAAAGTTAAAGAATTGATCGAGATCATGAAGGAAAATGATCTTGTCGAAATAGAAATAGCCGAAGGCGACAGCAAGATTCACCTCAAGCGTCCGCAGCCGCAGATGCAGGCTGCCCAGCAGATACCAATGGCTCAGCCGCTTGCCCCGGCTGCTGCTCCGGTTGCCCCAACCGAAGATAGCAATCTCAAGTTTATCACCTCCCCGATGGTCGGCACTTTCTATGGCGCACCCAGCCCGGATTCCGAACCGTATGTGAAAGTCGGCGACCGTGTCGACGAGGGTACCGTTGTCTGCATTATTGAAGCGATGAAAGTGATGAACGAGATCAAAGCCGAGATGACCGGTACGGTCAAAGAGATCATGTGTCAGCCGGGACAAGCCATCGAGTTTGACGAAGTTCTCTTCAAGGTCAAACCGGACTAACTCAAACCGACCTGCCGGTCAGTTTGATAATTACTAATTACGAATTACTAATTACGAATTAAGGAACCGGCTCCTTTGCCGGACGATCTTATGTTTTCAAGAATACTAATAGCTAACAGGGGCGAGATCGCCCTTCGAATAATCCGTGCCTGTCAGGAACTTGGCGTCGAGACGGTCGCCGTTTTTTCACAAGCCGACAAAGACGCACCGTATGTTAGGATGGCAACCGAGGCAGTATGCATCGGCCCGCCAAACGCAAGTGCCAGCTATCTCAATATCCCGGCGATAATAAGTGCCGCTGAGATCACCGACGTTGAAGCGATCCACCCCGGTTACGGTTTCCTTGCAGAGAACGATCATTTCGCCGAGGTCTGTCGTGACTGCGGTATCGGTTTCATCGGACCGTCGCCCGAGGCTATGCGTAGTCTTGGCAATAAGATCGAGGCAAGGGAAATAGCAAAGAAAGCCAAAGTTGACGTTGTCCCCGGTTCCAGGGATGCCCTCCAAGACGAGGCCGAAGCGCTCAAGCTCGCAAACAAAATGGGATATCCAGTGATCCTCAAAGCTGCCGCAGGCGGCGGCGGTCGCGGTATGCGTGTTGTCCATAACGATATCAGTATGCACGGCGCTTTCGCAGCTGCCCGTTCCGAAGCCGAAGCCTGCTTTAATAATGGGACCCTCTTCATTGAAAAGTTTGTCGTAGAACCACGCCACGTCGAGGTGCAGGTTATGAGCGACAGTTATGGCAATGCTGTGCATTTTTATGAAAGAGACTGCACGATTCAAAGGCGTCACCAGAAACTTATTGAAGAAGCTCCCTGCGGAATTCTCGACGAAAGGACACGCGAAGAACTTTGCAAGGCGGCTATCCGGGTGGTTAAGCAGACTTCTTATGTCGGTGCCGCGACTGTTGAATTCCTGCTTGACAAAGATAAGAATTTCTACTTCATCGAAGTAAACACACGCATTCAGGTCGAGCATCCTGTGACCGAGGTTGTCACCGGTCATGACCTTATCAAGTGGCAGCTTAAGGTCGCAAGCGGAGAGCGTATCGATGTTAAGCAGAAGGACATTAAGCTTAACGGTGCCGCAATCGAGTGCAGGATCAACGCCGAGGATCCGGCGAGGGATTTTGCTCCGAGTCCCGGTAAGATCGTAGAGTTTATCCCGCCGGGCGGTCCGGGGGTGCGACTTGACACGCACGTCCACCAGGGCTATATGATTCCGCCGTATTATGATTCTATGATCGGCAAGCTGATCGTCCACCGAAACGACCGCGGCGACGCCATCAATACAATGAAGCGAGCACTGCGAGAGTTCACGATAAACCCTATTAAGACAACGATACCGGTATGCCTGGGAATCCTCCGCCACAACCTCTTCGTCGAAAACAACATAGACACATCATTCATCGAAAAACACATGGGGTAGTAGCTTCGGCTTCCAGCCGAAAGGTTTTTGAAATATAAGTCTCTCTATTCCAAGATGAAACTTTGGTCAAGAGAGTAAGCGGTGAATAGTAAGAAGAATATTTGTTAAATAAAGTTTACAGCATGTCGGCTGGAAGCCTACGCTACGTGTAGACTAAGTTTTATCGTAGCCTCGGCTTCCAGCTGAAAGTTTTTTTATTACATTGTGTTTTGTTAAGCATATTGGAGAATACTATGTGTTCTGAGATTCGCAACAAAGGTTTGAGAATCCGATATGGCTTTTTTCCGCATTGGGAAATGGATGGAGGCACTTATTTCGTTACTTTCAGACTAGATGATTCGCTGCCGGATTCGGTTGTTCGGGCATATCGATTTGAACGTGAGAATATAATTAGCACAGCAACTTAGCTCAACCGTGATCTGACTGAAAATGAGTCTGACAAGCTGCGTAAACTTTATTCAGATAGAATAGAATCACATCTTGATTTCGGTCTGGGGGCTTGTCATTTAAAAAAAGAAGCGATAGCCGAGCTTGTTAAGAATGCTTTGTTGTATTTTGACGGTGAACGTTATAAACTCGCCGCATGGTGCATTATGCCGAATCATGTTCACGTAGTCTTCAGGCCTTTTGAAGGCTGTATTTTGGAAAGAATACTTCATTCCTGGAAATCCTATACGGCAAATAAAGCCAATGAGATGCTTGGGCTTGAAGGTTATTTCTGGCAAAAAGAATACTATGACCATCTGGTAAGAAATGGAACCAAGTTCATTCGGATGGTAGAGTACGTACTGGACAATCCTCAAAAGGCAGGCCTACAGGACTGGCCTTGGGTAGGGCTATGTGTTTAAATTTGGCATATGCAGCGTCGGCTTCCAGTCGATATGCTTTAAAATAAAACAATCCAATCCAAATAGCTTTCGGCTGGAAGCCGAAGCTACAGTATCTCGAGTGCTATTGCGGTTCTGTCGTCTTTTTCGGGGAACTTCTGGTTTGTGTTTTTGGCGAGTTGTTTGATCCTTGCCGTCATGTCTTTAACCGGCAGGTCGAGTGCTTTTCTGAATTCTTCGTTGAATATGAACGAGTCGTCACTACAGTCTGCGTTTTCGCCTATTATTTCGTCGAATCCGTCTGAGTAGATCACCAGCTTATCGCCCGATTTCAGTTGAACTGTTTCCTGTTCGAAAAGCGTACTCGGGAAGACTCCCAGCAATCCGCCTTTTGATTTCAGTTGAATGGGTTCTTCACCTTTACGTTTGAGTATCGGGTATGGGTGGCCCGCCCGGCAGTATGTCATTTGGAGTGTGCGTGTGTTGATAAGGCCGTAACAGCATGTCGCAAACAAACACCCCGAAAGGTTCTGGTCGCTCATCCTGCTGTTGAGATTGCTTATCACGTCGATCGGTACGGAAATAGTGTAGTCATTTCCCTTTGTTTCACGCATGACGATCGCCTGCTTGATAAACATCGTCAGCAAAGCGGCCGGCATGGAATGACCGACGGCATCGGCGAGATAAAATCCGATATGCTGTTCGTCCAGACGTGCAATGTCATAGATGTCACCGGATACCCACTCGGCCGGTTCAAAGTACGCGGCCCAGTTGATTTTTTCATTGTCGGGCATATCGGTCGGGAGGAAATCACGCTGAACTCGACCGGCCATTTTTAGTTGCTCGACCATATCGGCAGAATGGGCAGACTCTAATACGGTCTTTGCCAGAATCGTTTCTTCGACGTTTTCGTCTACTTCAAAAATAAGGTTGTCGCGGAACTTGATATTTGAATCAATCAGGCTCCAAAGTTCGTCGAACGATGCGCTTTGGAGCAGTGTGGCATATTGAAATTCATCAAATGGGAAATCGATATAATCGTTGAGAAGGATCGTAGCGGTATTTGCATGCTCCAGGTTTTTTAAAACCTCAAGCAAACCGGGGCGATTTTCTCTCTCGACCTCGCTGGTGTCGACGACTACAGTTCCTATCTCGTCGAACCGTTCAAAAGATTCAATGAATCTTTCAATACTGACTTTCTCCCACGTGCGCCCGTTTTCCAATAGTTTTTTGCCTATCTGGTGCGGCATCTTTTCCTGGTCGGTCACGAAAATAATATCTGTCGGTTCCGTCTCTATGCCGATTGCGTTGAATAGTTGTGTTTCAGTCATAATTTGTTCTCAAAAGGGTCGTCCTTGCCGTGGTCCCGAGATACCGGAACTCTACGAAACATTTTCGGCACAAATACAAGGCGACTTAACCTCTGAAAATCGGTATATTCAGGGTTGGTTCCGATAATAATCCGGTGTCCAAAGTGCGCATAAAAAAAGCCCGCAACCGTTAGATTGCGGGCTTGATGTAAACGTTATAGGGCAAAACTATTTCTGTTCGCCTTTTCCGAGAAGTTCGATCTCGAAGATCAAAGTAGCGTTAGGTCCGATTACCGGGCCGCTGCCGCGTGGGCCGTAAGCCAGGTTGCCGGGGATGTAAAGAATCCACTTGGAACCGATAGGCATGATCTGAAGAGCTTCTGTCCAGCCGGGAATTACGCGGTTGACAGGCATTTCGAGCGGTTCGCCGCCATGCTTTTCAGAACTGTCAAAAACAGTACCGTCAATCAATGTACCCTTATAGAGTGCCTTAAAATTGTCGGTAGCTTTAAGCTTGTCGCCTGTACCTTCTTTGATTACCTTGTATTGAAGTCCGCTTGGCAGTGTTACAACGCCTTCTTTTTTGGCGTTTTCAGCAAGAAATTCGGCACCTTCTTTGGTATTCTTTGTACCGGCTTCGGCTTGTTCGGCCTGCATCTTAGCAGCCATCTTCTTCTGGAAGGCATCCATTACCTGCTGCATTTCCTGCTCGCTGATAGCCAGATCTTTGCTGGCAAAAACATCCTTGATGCCCTGAGTAAAAGCATCGTACGAGAGTTCATCGAGTCCGCCCTGTTTGAATGATCTGCCAACGTTAGTTCCTATAATGTAACTGACTTTGTCCATCTCTGTTTTTAACTCCGTTGTTTTAGTCGCCGGGGCCTTTTCAGCACCGTTTTTAGCCCCAATAGCAAATCCCGCTGCAACCATTACAGCAATGATCGTAATTACAAGAATCCTGGTTTTCAATTTTAGCTCCTTAAAAAATAGTTGATTTTTCCGGTATCACACTCCGGCCTGTAAGCAATAATAAGTCAATCATTATACCATAGGTAACGTTTAAATACAAACGGATATTGCACAAAAGTTGGCTTAAAAGCCCCCATAAGGACTGTCAATCGGGCAAAATACTCCGAAATCTTTAGTATTTTTGCAGAAATGCTGTTTTTGCAGAAAAAAATATCTATTCGGAAGCAATTAATTCAGAAAACTTTTCTTCACTTATTATCTCAATGCCGAGTTTCTGGGCCTTTTCTGCCTTGCTTCCGGCGTTTGCTCCGACAATTACCAGGTCGGTTTTCTTGCTGACGGACGATGAAGTTTTTCCACCGTTGTCCTTAATCGCCTGCTGGATCTGGGTCCGAGTAAAGTTTTCGAGCGTTCCGGTTACGACTATCGTTTTTCCGGCAAGCACAGCTGAGCGTTTTTCCGCTGGCGGGGTCGGATTGACTCCGGCTTTTAGCATTTCTTCAATGATCGCAATATTTTGTGGATCGCGGAAATAATCATATATACTCCGGGCGATGATGGGCCCGATCTGGTCTATCGATTCGAGTTT
>JAIPFN010000246.1 GCA_021736615.1 Phycisphaerae bacterium
TTGTACACCAGTGCTTATGCCGGGGCGTGTCTTTGTTCTCCGTCGCGGGCTGTAATGCTGACCGGTTCCCAGCCGACCCGTCACGGTGTTTATACGGTGGTCAAGAACCGGGGCAAGAAGGAAAACGGCAAGGTTGTCCCGATCAATAATAACCAGTTTTTGCCGAAAAACTATTCGACCATAGGTACGGTGCTCAGCAAAGCCGGTATCGCCAACGCCGCCATCGGTAAATGGCATCTTTCGATGGACGCTAAGCAGCACGGTTTTGCCGAATCTAAATGGGGTGGTTACGGCGGGATGCCTATCAATTACTACCCCCCCTACAAATTGCCTTTCCTGCCGAAGGATGCACCGGACGGTAAGTATCTGCCAGAATATATTCGCAGCGCAGGCGTGGATTTTATCGACAGGCATAAGAACGAATCGTTCTTTTTGTATTACTCAACCTACCTGCCGCACAACCGTTATTCCAATGAGTTTGATCATAATTCACTGCAAGCCTCTCCCAAGCTGATCAGCAAATACACTCGCAAGATAGCGGCGATGAAGAAAGCGAAGAACCCTACAAGTGGACATAATAATCCGATCTATGCGGCCATGATCGAAGAGACCGACAATTCCGTCAGTGCGGTAATCAATAAGCTCAAAGAGCTTGACCTGCTTGAAAAAACTCTTGTCATATTTATCTCCGATAACGGCGGGGTTACGAATTATAACGGGATTGATTATACGAGCCAGTTGCCGCTGCGAGATGGTAAGAACTCGCTTTACGAGGGCGGTATTCGTGTCCCCATGATCGCATCGATGCCCGGTAAGATCGCGGCAGGCCGGATCAGCGACGAGCCTGTTTCCGGAATCGACTTCTATCCTACCATTTGTAAGTTTATGGGCGTTAAGCCCGCAGACCCTGCCAGGGTAGACGGTCAGGACCTGAGCGATCTTTTCTTTAAAGGTAAGTCGCTGGGAGATCGTAATCTCTTCTGGCATTACCCGTGTCACTGGGGACCGCGCTTGCCGCGCAATACCCTGCGCCGCGGCGACTGGAAGATTCATCATTTTTATACAGACGATAGCTATGAACTTTACAATCTCAAAGACGACATCGCCGAAACCAGGGACCTTGCTAAAAGCGATCCGGAAAATTTTGCGCGGATGCTTAAGGAATTAAAGAATACATACAAGCGATTTGGTTGTCCGGAAAAGCTTAAGCCAAACCCGTTGTATGATAAAGAGACAACAAAGAAAATGCTCACAGAGCAGCAACAGCCGAAAATAGAAAAACTTACAACTACCGCCGACTGCTATAAAAGTCTGGGGTTTATTGACTAGAGTTTTCTGAAAGAAATCAGTTTGATTATTTATGAGTGATATTTTTATCGGAAAGGATAAAGATGCGTGCATTGGCATGTTTATTGTTTTTGGCAGTTGTCAGCGGTATGGCGTTGGATGCCTATGGTGTGGTTTTTGAAGGTTCGCAGGGGCCCGGAGTTGGTAAGCATATTGTTTTTGTCGTTGGTGACGAGGAGTATAGAGGAGAAGAATCCATGCCGATGATGGCAAAAATTCTCGCTCTGCGGCACGGCTTTAAGTGTACTGTCTTGTTTGCGACTAATAAGGATACCGGGTTGATCGATCCGGAGACTGTGGATAATATACCCGGCTTAGAGCAACTGGAAACTGCCGACCTGATGGTGATGTTTCTGCGGTTCCGCGAACTGCCTGATTCGCAGATGAAGTATATTGTCGATTATACCAATTCCGGCAAGCCGATAGTTGGTCTGAGGACGTCGACACATGCTTTTTACTATAAAAAAAATAAGACAAGCCCTTACGCCAAATACAGCTTTAATAATCGCAAATTTAAGGGCGGTTACGGCAGGCAGGTTTTTGGTGAGACATGGATCAATCATTATGGACATCACCAGGTAGAGAGTACCCGGGGAGTTATTGCCGATGGTATGGGCGCTCATCCGATACTCAAAGGTGTTGAGGATGTCTGGGGCGAGTCGGATGTTTATGGACTGACAACGCTGCATGGCGATTGCGTGCCTCTGGTGATGGGGGTAGTGCTTGAGGGTATGAATCCAACCGATAAGCCTAATACGAAGAAACCGCCCATTACTGTTGCCTGGACAAAAAGCTATACTGGCGAGAAAGGCAAAACCGCCCGCGTCTTTACAACAACAATGGGCCATTCATTCGATTTTCTTAGCGACGGTTTCAGACGTATGTTGGTAAACGCCTGCTTCTGGGCATTAGGTATGGAAGATAAAATTCCCCCAAAGGCAAACGTTGATTTTATAGGTCAATACAAACCCGGCAAAATTGGTTTCGGCAAGCATAAGAAGGGCCTTAAAGATTCTGATTATGCTTTGAAAAAAGAATAAATAGAGAATAATTTTTGAGAGTACGGCTTATGCCTGCTGCGGTTTTGACCAGCGGCGTTTGAAATACTGAGTAATAAATACAATGAATAGTATTGCCTGCGTTTTCTGCCTTGCCGGCCAAAGTCCTCACGACGGCTTAAACTTATACATGAGGACTTTAAAAGCTCTAAACTGGAAGTTATTTTGGAAACAATGAAATGAACCGAAGCAAAATACTCTCGGCAGCAATCCTGACGTGTGCCATATTGACAATATTATCCTGTACTCGATCTAACGCCGGCATACAATCATCGGGGTCTGAACTGCTCAGACCTGCCGATCTTCGATGCGAGTACATGGTAAATCCTTTGGGTATAGACGTTGCCAAGCCTCGTTTGAGTTGGTTGTGTCAGTCCGGTAAGCGAGGTCAGAAACAGACCGCCTATCATGTTCTCACGGCAAGTTGTCGTGAAAAACTTGACGAAAATATTGGCGATCTCTGGGATTCCGGTAAGGTGCAGTCGGGTCGGTCTATTCATGTCGCTTATGAGGGCAGGGTGCTTGCATCGACAATGAAATGCTTCTGGAAAGTTATGGTTTGGGATAAGGATGGTAAACCGTCGAATTGGAGCGAACCTGCCGAGTGGTCAATGGGACTGCTAAAGAAATACGACTGGAAGGCGAAATGGATCGGCACATCCGAAGCTCAAACATCTCCTTTTTACAGGCATTCTTTTCAAATTGATGATATGCCGGAACGGGCAATCTTTTATGTTGCACCTTTGGGTTATTTCGAGCTTTATGTAAATGGCCGAAAGATTACGGATGAGGTTTTGGCGCCTGCGGTATCAAACTTCAGCAAACGCAGTTACTACAGAACGTATGATGTTTGCGGTTATCTCAAGAAAGGTAACAATAGCCTTGCGATCCGGATGGGAACTGGCTGGTATTCACCCGGGTTGCCCGGCGTTAAACATCATAGCCCGGTCGTGCGTGCGCAACTGGAACTTATCGGCAACGGTAAAGAAAAATTAATAATAACCGATAAGTCCTGGCAAACCAAACCGAGTGAAAGAAAGCTGCTTGGCAAATGGCGATGGGGTAAATTCGGCGGGGAACAGGTTGACGAGCGTAATCTCGATAAACAGTGGTATGATCGGGCAAACTCAACGTCGGGTTGGGCGGCGGTTGTCGAAGTTAATCCTGTCGATGTTCCTTGCAGCGCACAGCCGTGTGCGGGCAATCACAAATTAGCTGCAATAAGTCCGCGTTCTGTTGAAAAGCTGGATGAAGATACGGTTCTTGTGGATTTCGGTACCAATCTTACGGGTTTAATGAACATGACCTTCCGGGGCCTTATGTCCGGTCAGAAGGTTACTTTGTATTACGCAGACCTGGACGGACGGCAGGATGATGATAAATGGCGAACTAAGATGGTCAGAAAGGGCTTTGCAGTTTATGGTCAATATGATGAATTCATTTCAGCAGGTACTTCCGTTGAGAAATTCAGCAATGTGTTCAATTATCATGCGTTCCGTTATGTGCTGATCGAAGGGCTGGGCTATTTACCGGAAAAAACAGACATGGCCGCGGTGCCTGTCGAAACAAAGGTTGCCGAAACAGGAACATTCAGCTGTTCCAATGAACTTTATAATCGTATTAATAAAATGGTTCGATGGACCTATCGATGCCTGAACCTTGGCGGTCAGACGGTAGACTGTCCGCACCGGGAAAGACTTGGCTATGGCGACGGGCAGACGATCATGGATACGGGACTGTTCAATTTTGATGCCGCCTCACTTTATGCCAAGTGGTCACGTAACTGGTGGGATGAGCAGAAAGACGACGGTTTTGTTCCGTTTACCGCACCATGCCCGCATAGTTCCGGAGGCGGTCCGGCATGGGGGGCTATGTGCATAATGGTTCCGTGGAAAACCTATCTGTTTTCCAGTGACCGCAGGCTGCTCGAAGAGGGTTATCCGTATATGAAGAAATATATGGACTATCTTAACGCTCATTGCAAAGATGGTGTGCTTGAAGATATTTTCCCCGGCCAAAAGTGGCCCAACCTGGGTGATTGGGTGCCCCCACGGCGGGGCATGGATAAAAAGAACTGGGTTGACGATAAATCGCGTCGTTTCTTTAATAATTGCTACCGTGTTCATTTGCTGCAGATAATTCAGAAGGTTGCCGAGCTGCTTGGCAAGGGTGGAGATGAAAAAGCGTTTGAACAAGAGATTATTGCCGCGCAAAAGAAAATTCATGACACCTGGTTCGATCCGAAAAGCAATACGTACGCTAACGGCGAACAGCCTTACCTGATCTTTCCATTGAAAACCGGTGTGACGCCGGATGCTCTGAGAAATGCAGTGTTCGAGAAATATGTTGAAACACTTCTGGTCGCCGACAAAGGTCATCTGAATACCGGTATGATCGGTACGCAAATTATGACCGATTATCTTCTTGAAATAAACCGCAATGATCTGGTGGATACGTATGTCAATAAAAAGACATATCCGGGTTGGGGATATATGATCGAAAAAGGAGCGACGACCTGCTGGGAACAGTGGAACGGCTACTTTTCACAGATTCACTCTTGTTTTCCGTATATAGGCGGCTGGTTCTATCGCGGTCTTGCCGGTATCCAGTGGGATTCGGAATCTCCGGGTTTTAAGAATGTGATTATTCGTCCTGGACTGGTTAAGAGTGTCGACTGGGTCAAATGCAGTCACCAATCTCCCTACGGCAAGATCGTAAGTAACTGGCGTATGAGTGACGGTGTTTTGACGATGGACGTTACCATCCCTGTAAACAGTACCGCCACGGTTTATGTTGAGGGCAAAAATATTACCGAAGGCGGATTACCGGTTGCCGAGGCCGATGGTGTTACATTCCTGCATATGGAAAAGAATAAAACGGTTTTTAAAGTACAATCAGGGAAATACGAGTTCAAATCCGTTTTAAAGAAAAACTGAAAATGTTTTAAAGTATATTTTGCTCTAACAAAGAATTATCAGGGTATAAAAACAGAACTTCACTCAGTTGCACTTATGAGTTGAATCCGCAAAATGTATGAATAAAAAAACAAATCCATTTTTCAATAATTTTAGATTTTCCGGAAATATTTTGGGATTACTGAGCGTTTTTTATTGATGAAGTTTAATGACTCAAATTAGATAAGTGAAATTTGTTTAATGAAAGGTATGATGATGACTGTACGAAAACGCATTAAGATTACATTTACTCTCGCTGCTTTGGCGATGATGTGCCTTGCTTTTACTGCAAGTGCTAAAGTAGTTCCTGCCCAATTGCCCGACCCGGACGGCAAAGCCGGTGACGCTACCAAACCTGTCAAGGTCTATATTCTCGCGGGGCAATCCAATATGGTCGGCTTCGGTTATCTTCAAGGTGCCAAAGCCCCTTACGATGCCATCTATTTGACTGCCGACCTGGATGCACCGATGGGGCCTTTCCAGATATACCGAGGCGGCAACTATAAGATCGCCGAACTTGGTATCTATATGTCGGCAGATGCCAATACGGCTAAAGGTGCAATGTCTAATCAAGGACCCGTTACACTTGGTGATTCTACGGGTAGTCTGCCTGGTCAGAAATGTGTAGTCAAGGCTTTTATCGAGGTTCCCGAAACAGGTAATTACATCTGCGGTCCGGGATACAAGGACAGTTCTTACAATGTCATGGAACTTGACGGTAAGGAAGTGTACCGCAAGAATATCGGAGAAACTGCTGTCCAGCAGAAAGTTACTCTCGAAGCAGGAAAACGTTATCCTATCAAGATCACTTACTTTAAAGGCGGGTCGACTGCGTTCTGGATGGCCCAGGTAGACCTGCTTGGCAAAGGCGATCTTGAGGTTGTTACCAAACGCGAAGGGAAGTTCCCGTGGATGATCGACGACCAGGGCAACTGGACAGTCAGAAAAGACGTTTACTATCAGGAGGTCCGCGTTGCCGCCGACGGCCGCGGCTGTGACTTGAGCGCAACTTCTAACGGCAAATTCATCGGTCCTGAGGTTCCGTTTGGTTATGTCATGGGTACTTTCCACGACGAACAGGTTTTGCTTATTGAGTCTTCGATGGGTAACCGTGCACTTAGTTTTGATTTCAGACCGCCTTCAAGCGGCAGGACCGACCCTGCCAGCAAATGGGAAGGTTTGGAGTATCGCCTGATGGTCGAAGGTGTCCACAAGACGCTCGACAATATTGATAAGATCGTGCCCGGTTACAAAGGGCAGGGTTACGAGATCGCCGGTTTTGTCTGGTGGCAGGGCCATAAAGATGCCGGCAAGTCAAAAGCCGAATACGAAAAGCATCTTGTAAATCTGATAAAGGATTTGCGTAAAGAGTTTAATGCTGCGAACATGAAAGCCGTTATTGCTACCGTTGGTTTTGGAGGCTACGGCATCAATGAGGATTATACAAAGATTCATGCCGCCCAGATGGCCGTAGGCGATCCAAAGCAGCACCCGGAATTTGCCGGTCAGGTCAAGACGGTCGATACTCTCGGTTTCTGGCGCCAACCTGACGAGTCGCCTACCGGTACCGGTTATCACTATAACCACAATGCTGAAACTCAAATGCTTGTAGGTGATTCTCTTGGACGTGCGATGGTTGAACTGCAAGGCGGCAAGGCTGAACCTCTGGGGTTTGGCAACAGGCCGAAACCGGTAGCTAAGGCAAAGGCTGCTGTGGAAGAACTCGACGAGGCGGCAAAAGAAGCAGCGGCGAAGGCATCCCGCAAAGCACTGGAACCGATCATCGTCGACGGTATGATGCAGGGGTATATCGATAATCCGAAGAACCAGGAGGCATTGATTGCGGCGATCAATGGCGAAAAGCCGGCAAGAGCAAATCAGTTCCTTCGCGATGCGATGTACGGTCTTAACAATTATTACACCGCAGCCGGTGTTGACGAATACGACTGGCACAATTTTGGTCCCGATCTTGCCAATGTCGAGTGGGATTACTTCAGCTTTGATCCTGCAGAAAAAATGGCCAAGGACAAACCCGGCGGCCGTTTCCGGAAAGTAACTTATCCGGCGGGCATGGAAAACTGGGCAGCGGCAGACTTTGACGCTAAAAAGGCCGGCTTTATGAGCGGGCTGCCTCCGTTCGGTCAAATGGGCGGAGAATTGAAACCGCTTCGCGGTTGTCTGGGTTCGCCTTGCGGTTGCGGAGTAACCCCGAGGACGCTCTGGGATAAAGAGGTTATCCTTATTCGCAAGACTATTGACGTTCCACCGCTGAAAGATGGCTGTCGTTACCGCATTGTTATTGGCGGAAGCAATCACGTAAATACAGGTGAAGGCTATGGCATTTATGTCAATGGTAAACTTATGACTGAATCTGCTTCGGGTGTACCTAATCGCCAGGGCGGTCAGCCTCGCGGAGGTCATATCTACAGTGATTTCCGCGATGAGTTCAATGGCGGCAAGGTCACTATCGCGGTTAAGGGCTTTTTGCGATACGGCGTTAGAGGTCCTGCACCTCAGGGCCATATGACGGTCTGGCTGCAAGAGCAGAAACTGCCGTTGATTAATGCTGCAAAATAATTTGCCTAACGGCAAAATACAGTTATACGCATTAGACAGGGTTCGGATATTTCGGGCTCTGTCTTTTTTTTGCAGTTGTGTGAGTTAATGCCTTGGATTTCGATGGAGTGAATCCTTGAAAAAGGTTACCATAGGGTTACCGTTTTTACACCACTTTTTCGTTTGCGGAATATTGTTTATCTATAATTACGTGTAATTTCTTCGTCCTTGAGTTGATATCGGTGTATTTTTTGATTTAGCGTTAAGGTAGATACATAGTGTTAATTTTATCGTCTTTTCTTGAGAAATTTTATGTTTAAGATTTGGATGTATTGGGGTGAGGTAAATGCTCGACGACATATTTGTTCGGTTTTTGTATTGGGCGGGGTACTTTTGGCATTGTTTTGGATGGGGGTATTTATTTGCAAAACTGCAATATAATCCTGTTCTGAATCGTTTAATTGTTTATATTATAGTTTGTTTAGTTATTAATGGTATTTAGTAGGGATAAAATGGAACGATACACAAAACGCTCTTTTTTGGCGGCACTTATTGTACTTATGTCGGTTATTTCTGTATTGAATGTTTTTGCAGGCGATGCCGGTAAATCAACTTGCGGGCGGGTTGATTTTAACCGCGGCTGGAGTTTTGTTAAGAGCGACGCTAAATGGATGGACGACTTTGCCGCCGAGGAGAAGGAAATGTCTGCTGTTATTTTGCCGCACTCGTGGAACGCCGATGATATGGGGCCGGGTTTGAAGGATCCCTATATCGGCGGCGGGTGGTACCGCAAGACCTTTACGGCTCCGGAATTAAAACCGGGTCAGCGTTTGCTTATCGAATTTGAAGGTATTACTAATTCCTCCAGGGTCTGGGTTAACGGCGGTTATGCGGGGGGGCGTAACGGCGGGTTCCTTTCGTCTCTGCTTGATATTACGGACCTTTTGGATGAGGGCGAAAATACTATTGTCGTCCGGGCAGACAACAGCTATAAACTCGAAGCTGCAATGCCGGTGTGGATCGGATGGGACCGCCATGGCGGAATATCTCGCCCGGTGTGGCTGCATGTCCGTGATCATGCGTATATCGCCTGCGCAGGTGTAGAGA
>JAIPFN010000247.1 GCA_021736615.1 Phycisphaerae bacterium
GATTGCCCAGCCCCCACCTGTGAGGACAAGTGCCGAAAGCGATGCGAACTTTGCCGGAGGTCGATTCAACCGGCGATGTAGTAATGACGGAATGGTCCGGAATCTTTACAGGTTTGTCGTCGACCAGCACCTTATAAGGGTAACTGGTTGCAGGCTTTAGACCTGTCACAGAGACGATGGCGGTCATGTCGGTCTCGTGGCTGCTTTTTACAGGGCCAAACGTCTTTACGGAACCGTTTACGGTTACCTGCACCTCAACTTTTGCAGCTCGCAGCGTGCGAATCCATACCCGAACTCCGCTGGAACTGACCGAACCAAGCATCGGCCCGCCGAGATGGGTTATTGACTGGCTGTCACAAATTTGCTGAACTTCGCTGTCGGCTGCAACATCGGCATAAGTCGCGTCCTCTTTGGCTTGCAAAACCTTAAACGCAGCTTCGTAAAGACGGTTAGTTATTTCCGGCTGCTGTCTCCATTGATTCAACAACTCCAAACTTCCGTCGAGCGACAGATCCTTTGAGCCATTTGTTTTTTTTGCTGCTTTAGCGGCCAGGGCCCCGTTTGCACCAAAAGACAGCATGGCAGAAACACCAACTGCCCGTTTCATAAATTCTCGTCTATACATTTTCATACCCTAAATTAAACAGTCTCACTTCTATTCTTTCTTTTTATTTTTTTTGCCGCCTGTATTTTTGACTTTCATTCCTTCGCCGCCCGGTTTCTTATTGGTCTCAATCTTTGCATCATTTGCTTGTTTTGGGCCAGGGTTAGTGCGTCCGTCTTCTACCTGTTTTTTCAGCAGGTTCTTTAATGCCTTTACTTTTTCGGGCATATCGGCGGCAAGGTTTTTTTGCTCACCAAGGTCTTTAGTCATATCATATAACTGTACGGTCGGTTTGCTTTCTTTTTCGAGTTGCTGCCATAGTGTAGCATTTGGCTTCGGACTTGTCCAACCTCCGGAACCGGGACACATGATCAATTTGTAGTTATCCTGGCGGATGGCGAAATAACCGCCAATAGAATGGTGAATAACATCTTTACGGTCATGTTCATTAGCACCTTTTAGCAGCGGCAAAAAGCTTATGCTGTCTTCGGCGGCGTTGCCGGGCAGTTTGAAACCAACGATCTCGGCAGCTGTCGCCATTACATCGGTAAGACATACGAGCTTGTCGGTGGCAGTGCCGGTCTTGATAACTTTCGGCCAGTGGGCGATGAAGGGTACGCGATGACCGCCGTCCCATATGTCGGCTTTGGAACCGCGCAGATCGCCGCTTGGGAAATGGCCCATTTTTTCAAGATCGGCTTTTTTTGAAGTCGGAGCCGATGTCCCGTTATCGCTGCTGCAGATTATCAGCGTATTGTCGAGCATACCGTTATCCTTGATCGCCTTAAATATCTGCCCAAAACTGTCATCTGTCTGCATTACAAAATCGGCATGGTCGTTGAGCCCGCTCTTGCCCTGCCATTGCTTAGTCGGCACAACCGGGCTGTGCGGCGAGTTCCAGGGCACGTATAAGAAGAACGGCTGCTGATTGTCTTTACGCGATTTTATAAATTCAACCGCCCCGGCAGTAAGCTTCGGCAGCATTTCTATAGGCTGAACTTTCTCTGTAACCTTATCATTATCAATCCATAAACCCATCTGCCTTGCATGATGAAAACCATGGAACTCATCAAAACCGCCCGAGTCAATAGGACCATCGGTAACTTTTGCGCCGACTGGAATATTTGCTGTAGCGTTCTTTTTCCCGTCAAACAACATCCCGAGATGCCACTTACCGAATATCGCAGTATAGTAACCGTTTTGATTGAGCATTTTAGCAATTGTAAGCCGGTCTTTGGCAATCAAAGATTCACCGCCGGTCATAACACCATTCTGCAAACGCGTCCGCCATGCATAGCGTCCCGTCATAAGCCCGTAACGCGTAGGCGTACAAACGGATGAACCGCTGTGGGCATCGGTAAAAACCATCCCACCGGCTGCGATAGAGTCCAACTGCGGAGTCTTAATCTTACCGCGTTTGGGGTTAAGGCATTGAAGTTCACCGAAGCCCATATCGTCTGCGAGAATGACCACAATATTGGGCTTACCTGATTCGGCCGCCATTGACGTTAACGCAACCAGAGCCAGCGCTGCAATAACCGCAAGAGTTTTAACAAAGTTTCGTTTATTCATTCTATATCCCTTTAAAAACCTCAAACCTTAGCATATAAAAAATATGGGCGATTCTTATTATTCTTATTTACATGCCCGCACTGATGCTCAAAGGCTTCTATCTCGGTTATCTTTTATAACATCATAAAGTTCTTCTGCCGGCCGGTTCTCATAACGCCTTACCTTGGCATCTGCATTCGGGTCGGCTTTGCCGGTTTGGATGATAAGACCGGCACATCACAGAATGTAAGAGCTGCGATCCCGTTTTTACCCATAAGCAATCTGTCCTGGCTCCACGCCATTTCATCAAGATAAGTAATCTTGCCAGCCTTGACCGGTTCTTTAAGCTTTAGAATAAGAACGTTGCCCAGAACAGTTCCAGTTTGAACTTTTCCCTTTGTACCGTCCAGCAGGAACTCATTAACCAGCAAGTCATCCCAGATAACGGGTTGATCAAACTCAAGAGCAATTTCATCTTTAGCATTACTCGTATAGCAGGCCCGCTTTAGATTGGCTGCCGAAAGAGGCTTTGCAGCCTTCTTCCCATAGAAATCCTGTTCGATCATCGGCAGAACCATGTCGACAAATTTCGACCAGCCGACAAGCGGATAATGACACCCGCCCGGCGGGGTGATACCCAATGTCGACATAATTTCCATATTCGAATACAGATCGGGCAAAGTCCGCAGAACCTCTCTGACCATATCCCCGGTGCCGCCGCCCATTGAACAGGCATTCGGCCATATCTGATAAATATAATACTTGCTAATATTCGGCATATCCCGCTTCCAGTCAGCAGACATCTCAACAAAGTACCGCTGATAACTCTTCCATCCATAGTCACCGTCTGGCCCTGCTGCCCCCTGATCGCTTTCGCCCTGATGCCATATCACCGCTCGAATTCCATGCGTCAGACGAGCCTGTTTTATCCTCCAGAGCATACGTCCGTAGATCGTATCAAGATCCGTAGGATTTTCATCGTTACACTGGTGCTGATCGACCCTTGTACCGCCATTGGCTCCATTGAGAATGAATATCGGAACCTTCTGGCTTTCCACCAGCCGGTTGGCAAGATCCATACCCCACCATCCCAACTCGGCGATGTATTCTTTCCTTTCTTTGTTATTGGATTTCCAAACCGGCTTGCACCACAGATTCTCCCCTACACCCTCTTTATAGAACTGCGGTCGTCCATAGCTGCGTACCCATTCATTCGTATCTCGTGGAGATTCCTCACCGGTATCCGTTGCAAGGGCATTGGATTGTCCTTCAATTAAATAGGCATCGCCGCAGACAATATCGCCGGCGCTATGCAAAATCTTTTCGGTACCGCCTGTGATAACTCCAAACTCAATGCGATATTTGACCAACGCGGCCTTAAGCTTTACTGCAAAAGAGTAAGAACCATCTGTGCCGGGCGTCTTGCTTTGTCCGGCGTATTTTTTATTATCGGCAAAGACTCGCAGAAATACTTCATCGGCATTGCCTTGCAAAGTCCCCTTACAATACATAGTGCCCTGTCCGCTCTGATCGCGTGCATAAAATTGTCCCTCTAGCGGCATTTCTTTGTCGCCGGGAACATATGAAACCCATGCGTCAGTCGCCGGTTCCGTAACAGTGACATCCGTCGAGACAATTACAGCATCGCCGCCATTTGTCAATGAGAGTTTCACTGTCATTATACCGCTATTTTGAGCACGGGAGAGAATTAGTTTGCCGGGCTTTACTTCTTTTAATGTCGCCAGCCCGGAAACTGTCCAATTGTAATCAAGCTCACTTACTCCAGCTTTTTTCATTTGCTGAAGATTTGTTATTTGAGGCGTCACCTCAATGGTTTTTCGTCCATCCCAGTTTGACGGAGCATTAAGAGTGAACTTTGGTTCCGGAAGTGCTTCCTTGACAGTAACAGGGACTTCGATAGATTTAACTTTGTCAGGATAAACCGCATCAAGTCGGATCTTGAATTTGTCATCAGCGGTTACCCTCCCTACATCATAAGAAATCCTGAAACGGTCCGTAGCGATTATAGATTCGCCATCACGGTCAACAACCGACCAGTATAACTTTTGAGCACCGCCTGCTTTTGCGGTAATGTCTGCGGTCTGGCCTTCCTTGATAGTAAGGCTGCTTACCGAAAGAGCAAACTCCTCGTCATCCTGAACTACCGGCCCGACCAGGGTCTGCATGGGCTTTTGGTTTTCATACTCAAGACGCACCCAGTCTGCCGACCTTGCAACGCCGGAAATCCTGGCCTCATCAATATCACCTATAAATCCATACCTGTTATACCAGCCTCCGATCCAGAACCCTGCGGGCCTCTCTATCGCCAGCGGCCCGCTTTGGCGGTTACCCTCTCCACACTTTACGCCATTGATATACAAAACGGCCTTGCCATCCTTGTATGTATTGACAGCATGGGTCCAGCCCTTTGAACCGTTCGGAATGCTGGCCCTGATGTCGGCGTTGGAGAAATAACAGTCCATCCTGATTCCCGGAGGGCTTTGGTACATCATCGTCACCTTGCCCTGTCTCTTCTCATTACCCCATGCCACTATCCGCCCGTTAGAACCTTCCGACCGGAACCAGGCCTGCGTGCTGTGGTCGGCAGCGCCCAAAGGAAGAACCTGAATATCCTGACCGCAGAACACACCCTTATTACCCGGGAAATACCGCCCCCCGCCGATCACACCTTGCGCTTTGTTCGTACCCTTATCCGCCGAATCCAGATTTCCCGCTGCATCGATCACCTCATCGCCAAGATGCCACACGCCTATATATCCATTGGATGTATTGAATACAGCTTTACCGTCAGATTCGCTTTTAGCGTCGGGTTTACCCCAATACATCTTAATTATCTGGCGGTCGTTTCCTTTTATCAATGGAATTCTTACCCAGATGCTCACCTCTGCCGCATCTTTATCCCACTGCTCTATCTCATAGGAAAGCGGCCTGCCCGCGGCTGAAAATCTGATGTCACTGCCGTCATCAGCTGTTTGAGAAAAAACAAAGTTATCTCCGTTCAAACGAACCAGCAGCGGAAAATCCTTTACCGCAGCCGGCACCGGAAGGTTCGCCCCGTCAGGAGTTGTCAAAATATAAATCGAACCGGAATTTTGCCATTCTTCATATTGCCCCGAAACGCCTGAGACAAAAAAAAGAATCACTGCCAGTAACACCGCCGTCGACATTCGTCTTAACACAAACATTGCAAGTCCTTTCTCAACAGATAAATAATTCCGGTCATACAACCGTCCTCAATACGACCGGCTTTCTAATTTTTACGATTTTCCTTATTCTTCTCGCTCTTTCTGTTGATGCCCTGATGCTCGAAAGCTTCCATCTCTGTTGCATTCCCATTATCGCCCTGCTGGTCCATCCAGGCTAAGAGTTTTTCGCGAAGCTGTTTCTTGATCTTTGCATACTTTGGATCGCCGGCAAGGTTGTTCCACTCGTATTTGTCTTTTACAACATCGTAAAGTTCTTCTGCCGGGCGATTCTCATATCGTCTGACCTTTTCAGCGGCATCTGGATCTGTCTTGCCCTTCTCTTTCCAGGAAGCATATATTGGGCTGTTTGCCACTATAGTATTTTTAAATTTCACATCCGGCGTAAGATTTACGATATATTTAAACTCCCTGCTGCGAACCTGCCGTATACCGAAATGCTCAGAACCGTCGATTATCCCGCGTGTAGTCTGCAAGCCGTAGACATATTCTTTATGCTGATCGGTTTTGCCAAGCAGCACGCCAAGATAGCTCTTACCCTCAAGAACCGGAGATGGCGTCCCTCCAGCCACCTCGACAAAGGTAGGGACTATATCTGTGTATTCTATCATGGCATCACTCGTTGAACCTGCTTTTATTTTGCCGGGCCACCTTGCGATAAGAGCATTCTGAAGACCGCTGTCGTAACATGTCCACTTGGCAAATGGCAGCCCGTCACCTTGCTCACTTGTAAAGATAACGAATGTGTTTTCGCTTAGTTTATGCTTTTTGACAATCGCAAGCAGATCGCGAACCTGACCGTCAAGATAAGTGATCTCTGCTAGATATTTCGTATATTCTTTCCGCGTCTCGGGCGTATCGACCCAGTACGGCGGCAGTTTGAGCTTATCGGCATCATACCTGCTTGCATCGCCTTTATCATGCGGGCTGTGCGGCTCGTTGGAACATGCAAACAAACAGAACGGCTTGCTTTCGGCTTTTGCGCTTGCAACAAACCCATCAACAGCCTTCATGTCCGGATTCTTAGTGCCGGGCAGATACTCAAAAGGAAAGACCTCTTTAGGCCCGATATGCCTTTTACCGCTAAGCGCAACCCTGTAGCCCAGCGGCTTTAGATAATGAACAATGCTCTTTGTCCCGGCCTTTGCAAAAGTATGATTCGGGTATGCCCCGCTCTTTACCGGGTATAGTCCAGTATAGATATTATGTCGTGTCGGCGAACACATCGGAGCAGCCTGAAAGGAATGTGTAAAACGCATCCCCTCTTTGGCAAGCTGATCAATATTGGGCGTATGCGCCTGGCCGCCGTAACAGCCGATGTCACGGAAAGTACAGTCGTCGCCGATTATAAACAGGAAATTGGGCTTGTCATTTTTCGCCGCAAAAGACAGATCGCCGGTCAAAGACAACAGGCCCGCAGCCGAAATAAGTTTTACAAAATCACGTCGTTTCATTTGTACTCCGGTTATTTCTCTTTTTCATTGATTGCTTTGGAAATATCGGCAGCAACCTTTTCATTACTGACACGTCCGTCATTATACTTTTTGCCGTATTCAAGCAACGCACGAGACATTTTTCCGATCACCTCGCGGTAATCCCTGTTTCGAAAATTATTGATGAGTTCATCCGGATCTTTTTCAAGATCGAAAAACCACGGCTCATCTTTTACGCTGTAAACAAGTTTATATCTTGAACTAACGGCCGCTATCCATGAAGTATCCTGTTCGCCTGTCCCCCTGAAGAAAGTAATATCATCCCACTTTTCTAAAGTCTCTCCACCCGTAAATAATTTTGAAGCATCGCGACCCTCTTCTTTTCCGCTGCCCTGAACTTTCATCAGGCCAAGGATAGTCGGCATAAAATCAACGCACCCAAGCGACTGGCGTACAACCGTAGACGCTTTGATCTTTGCAGGCCAACGCATAATAAATGGAATCCTCGCCGACCCCTCGTAAGGCACCCCCTTGTCATGGCGGCCGTGCTCACCACGCAAATCACCGTGATCAGCCGTGAAGACAACAATTGTATCGTCAAGCAAGCCGCTCTTTTCAAGGTGTTTTACAATCTTACCGATATTGTCATCGATACATTTGACCATGCCGTAATATTTTGATTGATTAAATTTTACGTTTTTCTTTTGTCCCCAGCTCGGCAGTCCCTTTTCCGATTTTTTTCCAGATCGCGGCTGGGTATATTTCTGCCCGTCAAACATTGTATTATAAGGCGCCCTTACCGTATCCGGCCCATGTGGATCAGGAATACTTACCATATAACAAAACGATTCATTCTTATGAGCGTCGATAAATTCAATCGTCCTGTCGCAAAGCCAGTCCGTCGTAAACGTCTTCTCATCGCCAATAGCAGCATATGAACGTTTGCCTTTTTGCTTACCGACCATTGGCCCGCTGCTGTCAATATCCAGCAGTTTCCAGTGACCCCGGTTAAACATGTACCGGTTATCCTCAAATCCGAAGTTTCGTTTCGGTGTCCACCCGGGCTTTGCCGTCCCGTCAAGATGCCATTTACCCGCATAGCCAGTCGCATAACCATTCTTACGCAAAATTTCCGCAAAAGTAACAACATCATCATCCATCGGAATATTATTAGTAACCACCGGCGTATTTTGCGGATACCTGCCGCTTACAAAAGACGACCGCGATGGAGAACAAACCGGCGTAGATGCATAAAAACTCATGCATATCGCACCATCCTCAGCAAGCCTGTCAATATTCGGAGTCTCGACGACTGAAGGCCCCCACATAAAAGCCTGCCCGGCCGGCAATAACTTTCTATAACAACCCAAAGTACGGAAGTTATGCTCATCGGTTTGAATGACCAGCAAATTAGGGTTACCTGCTTTTGCTGCCCTTGACAAAGAACCCTTCACACTCGCAGACACACCACCGGTTAAACCTGCTGCACCGGCAATACCAGCTAATTTCACAAAATCACGGCGTTTCATATTTCACTTTCTCTCGGCCTGTCGACCATTATATTCTGCCTCGGTGATCCATGTCAGGTGGTTCCAGTACCCGACCCGGTATTATTATTTTGCTCTGCACCCGGCGTAGTTCGCCCCTTGAGTACCATATCGGTTATTTTCCTTTTGTTATGATACCGGTCTAACAGTGTAATATTGCACATTATAGCGTAATTCCTGTCAATATCCAATTTACAGAATAAAACGCTCAGAAATCCCAAAATATTGCCGGACAACACCCAATTTCAATGAAAAATGGGTTCGTTTGGTTATTTTGGGTTTTTGGCTCAAATTTCAGGGTCGTTTCTATTGCGAAACCCAGGAGGCGGTGAAGTTCTGTAAGAGCCTTGTACAAACTTCGTTCAATCTGGCCTCTGACGAAAGCAGACCGTGCTTGAGTGCATTCTTTGATGAGACGGCTAGCCCCGCAGCAGTGCGCGGACCGGTTGACTTTAAGGCATTAC
>JAIPFN010000248.1 GCA_021736615.1 Phycisphaerae bacterium
AAGGCCGTCGCCGTCTATACCTGCCCGTTGGGCAAGAACCATCGAATAGGTCAAAAGCAAACCCGGTGTGTTCATCATCCCGTAACCCCTGGGTCTTTTGGTTTCCAGGTCGGCAAATTTGTGTCCGTAGGAACCTACCTGGCCCTGCCCGTCAACAGCCAGCTTTGTAATGGGTTTGAGACCTTGATCTACATAGCTGCGATCTCCGGTTGCCAGTACATATTCGGCAAGAAAAATATTTATAAAACCGCAGTTCCATGTACCGCGATCTTTAGATTGACCATACTGCGACAGCAGCTTGGCCTGCTCTTTTACGACAGGAAGATACTCAGGATCGCCGCTTGCAAGTAATAAAAGTCCATTTAGAGCACGCGAAATAAGAGACCCTTCAGTTGGATTCGCCTTCATCTTTTTGGCCAAAGCCGCACAGCCCTGTTCGAGGATCTTTATTGATTTTTGACAGTCAAACGGCGCCGTAGCTGAATAGCTCCCCATCGGCTGAAGTTGGATAACAACCTGGTCGGTCTTTCCATTACGCCATCGTATCAAAGACAGCTTTCCCAGATTCTCGGTTTTCTCTGCTTTTGTGATCGCTTTGCCAAACAGAATCCTTGCATCATCGTCAAATGGCTTTCCAAAAACGCCCAAAATCACATCTCCCACTTCCAAAACACCATCAGCGGGCGAGCCTTTCTCTATTTTTGTGATCTTGATCTGACGTGAATCGGTTGTCGTATGGCGATCGCAGAATATCCATCCACGTGTTCCCGTTGGGCCAAGTGTCCAGTCGTGGGTCCACCCTTCGGGTATCTTATCGCCCTTGGTAAGGTCCGGGCATTGGGCTTTTGCAGGTCGAGCCGCAAATGCAATATTCGATACTGCAAGCAAAGTCAATATGCAAAATATCATTGAAATTTTGACTAAAGCCCTTAAGTGCCTATGTGTATACATATTATCCCCTTCTAGAGTGCTTTCTTAATGAAATAAAGCAAATCAAAGCCTGCCTATTACAATTTTACAGTTTGTTTTTATATATAATAGCTAAAACCAGCTTGAGAATCAAGTAAATTCCCTTGTCAGTCAAAATATTTTTACGGAAATTGCGGCATTTTGGGGAATCTTGAATTGTATCTTTGCTGGTGGGCGATTGAAATCAAAGTCAAAAATATAATTGCCATCCCTAAAAAAGAGGTAATTATGCTTGACAAAAAGGGGTTTTTATTGCAACAAATCAAGTTACAACACTAAGTTTACAGACATATGGGATCACTGTGAATATAATTATAAGGTTAGCGGGCGGACACAGAGGTCCGCCCGTTTGCAATTAGTTTCGTTAATTATTATTACTGGTCTTTACGGGCTATTGAGTACAGCCAGTATCCAAGCCCGCCCAGAAGTATCAAGCCGGGCCATGCGCCCAAAGGATTATCAGCGATCGCAAGGACATCGCTTTTGCCGGCGATTACGATTACTACCGCCATTGATATTCCTACCAGAGCCTCGCCTGTTATCAGGCCGGAAGCGAAGAGCAATCCGTTTCCACCGGCGAGTTCTTCCTTAACCTTGCCTGCCGCTTTGACAGCTAATGAGATCAGACCGCCTGCGAAGATAGGCACAGACAGTTCAAGAGGAAGATAGACACCGATGGCGACTGCGAGAACTGGCAGACGGAACGTACTTTCTGCCGCCTTAAGCCAGGAGTCGGCGATTACGATCACAACGGCAAAGACCATACCAACGAATACATAGTTCCACGGCAAATTGCCCGCAAATACACCCTTGGCAACAGAACTGATCAATTGTGCCTGCGGTGCTATCAACGCGTTAGCCTTGGCAGATTCGTGACCGGCAAATCCATAGGCTTTTAACAGAACGCTAAGTACCGGTGCCATTACAAGAGCTGCCGAAACGGTGCCGACAATCTGCATGACCTGCTGCTTCCATGGTGTGGCTTTTAAGATGTAACCGGCTTTGAGGTCCTGCATATTGTCGCCGGCGATAGCGGCTGCACAACAGACCACGCTGCCGATAATTATCGCAAATGCCGGTGCTGCCGGATTTTCTTTACCCATCAGCAGCAATATCAAAAGTGAACAAACAACCACCGTCGCAATCGTTACACCCGATATCGGATTGTTTGAAGAACCGACGATACCGGCCATGTAACCGGCGACCGCAGAAAACAAGAAACCAAGAACAACCATCAGAGCGGCCATTGGAATTGAAACAGTCAAAGAGCCTACGAAGTGCTGATAGACAAAAAACAACGGCACGACAGAGGCGACGATAAGCATGATCACCCACTTCATCGGCATGTCTTTTTCATGCCTCTCGACAACCTGTTCTTGACCACCCTTGCAAGCCTTCAAACCGCTGATAACACCGGCAAAAAGCGATTTGCGTATCTCTACGACCGTCCATAAACCGCCAATAAGCATCGCACCGACGCCGATGTACCTGGTCTTTGTCGACCAAAGCTGGTATGCACCATCAACTGCGAGTGCGGCAACGCCATCGACAGTGGGCCACCCTTCGACTGCCGCACATATCGGTATAGCAACAAACCAGTTGAGTGCCCCGCCGACGAAGATAAGTATCGCCGTATTGATGCCTACAATAAAACCTACAGACATTAACGCCGGGCTAAGGTTCGATCCGAAATACGCAACGCTTCCAGCGACTCTGTGGGCACCTTCGAGGACTTCCGGCCAAAGACCGAGGCCACCGGCTCCAAGTTTGAAAAGTCCGCCGCCAATAGCTCCCTGGATAATACATTTAACTGAACCTTTACTTTTGGCTTTTCCCTCGACATTTTCTTTCCGTTCGCCGGACAGAAGGACTTCGGCGGTAGCTATGCCTTCCGGGAACTTCAGATTTTCTTCAACGATCAACGCCCGGCGGAGAGGAATAGTAAACAGCACACCAAGAACCCCGCCAAGTCCTGCGATAATAGTTACCCACCAAAAGTTAAATTCAGTCCAATAATCGATAAGTATCAGTGCGGGAAATGTGAAAATCACACCTGCTGCGAGCGATTCGCCTGCAGATGCCGCGGTCTGGACGATGTTGTTTTCAAGAACATTGCTGTTTCTGAAAATGCGAAGAATACCCATCGAAATCACTGCCGCCGGGATCGACGCAGATACCGTCATGCCCGCAAACAAGCCGAGATAGGCATTGGCCGCTGCCAGGATCATCGACAGAACTACTCCGAGGACTACCGCTTTGATTGTAATTTCCGGTAATGATTTTCCGTTGTTCATACTGGTTACCTTTTCAATTCATTCAGTTATAATATTGCAAATTGTTCTGTAATTTTCTTCAACGAAGTATGCTCAAAGACACCCTACTGTTTTTTTGGCAGATTTTTCAGCAGGTGGGAGAAATCCGGCATCTTTTGAATAACTATTTCTTTGATCTTAACGTTTCGGTATGTTATATTCTGTCCGTGGTCCTGAAGGCCTATGTACCCTTCTGACGGCAGATCCTTGTAGGCGATCTTAAATTTATTTTTTGTGCCGTCGGGGTTTTTGTTTGGAGTGTCCCATTTATTCAGATACATTTCAACAACTTGCTGACCGTTGAGATACACAAAAATTTTGCTTTTTACAGCCGCTATAGTCATACGGTTCCACTCGCCCGGTTTTTTGACTGCGTTTACCTTTGGTTCGAGGCAATCGAATATTCCGCCGCAGATATGCTTACTCAACTCCTTACCGTAAGTATCCTCGATCTGTACTTCAATCCACGGTATCCATTCCCTGGTACCTGTACGCAGGAAGACGCCGCTGTTTGTTCCTTTTTCGAGCTTAAACTCCAGGTCAAGGACGAAATTGGAATACTTGCCTTCGGTCCAGAGATCGCCGCCGCCCTTTCGAGTAAGCACGCCCAGTTCGTTTGTCCAGCTGCCCTCTTTCAGTACCGCGTTTGACAGGTCGGCGTTGAAAAGATTACGCCATCCGCCGGGTTTCAATTGGCCGGCAATCTTATTGAAATACTGGGAGCACTGGTAGATATCAGCAAATGAATCGTCCCAGTTATACTCGTACTCTATAGAAAAAACGCCTTTAAACTTCTGCCTGTCCAATTCGGCGAGAATATCTTTGATACCCGATACGCCAGTACCCCACACAACGTCATGTGCGCCAGGGCCTTTTATATTCAGATCCTTAAGGTGCAAGCTGATGATCTTACCTTCGAGTTTCTTAATGCATTCGAGAGGATCCAGACCGCTGCGAAGCCAGTGGCCGGTGTCCGCGGCTGCTCCCATCCATTTTTCACGTCCTTTGATCGCGTTTAAAACAACGTCAGGATTCCAGTACGGCGAAGGCTTCGGGTGGTTGTGGATCGCTACTTTGATCTTGTATTCCTGGCAAAGTTTGTAGACCAGGTCCAGGGCGTCTTCTTTAGGTTCTGAAAGGATGGTCTTGATTCCCATTTCCTTTGCGAACTGGAATACCTTTCTGCATTCGGCCTCGTTATTGGGTAATCCGACAACCCCATAATTGACAATCTTGACACCGGCGTCTTCGAGTCTGGCCTTTACCTGGGCGCGAAGTTCGGCGGACATGTTGTGGTCGAATTTTTCTTTGTCTTTCCAGTCCTTAAACCTCTGGCCGGGATAGGCTTCCATATAGTCGATGCCTAAAGCTGCGACCTTATCGAGAGCATCGTAAAACTTAAAACGGTTAAACGACCACATCTGAACAGCAAGCTCCCATCCGGCATAGCTTTCTGTTGTTATTTGAGGACTTCGCTTAGCAGTTTCCTGCGAGAACAAGGTTCCGGTTAATACAGCCGACATCACTACCGCCATCAAAAATATTTTTTTCATAACACATACTCTTTCAAATAAATTTGCAATTTTAAGGTAACCATTTTATCAGATTTATCATGAACATATAAACATGTAATTTACCCGTAAATTTCACTGATTTCACGGATTAAATCCAATAATTTGAAATATTTTTCCTCAACCTCAGCGATTTTGCAGTATTACCGCATATTCCACCCTTAATTTTCTTGCATTAGTTTTCAATGAGGGTTAAATTATGCGGAAATTTGTCGGAAGTGTCATTCCGGCATTTTTTGTTGATTTTAATGATTCCCGTGCCCTGCAAAAACCGGCACTAACCATAATAAGCGCCCGTAGCTCAGTCGGATAGAGCACTGGTTTCCTAAACCAGGGGTCAGAGGTTCGAATCCTCTCGGGCGTAGTTTGTAACTGCTTATTTTATAAAGATTTAAATAGTTCTTGACTTCCTTTCGAGATTTGGTATATTTGTTTTGTACCCTTAAAAACGTACCCTCTTGAAAGGATCGGTCATGAAAGTACCCGGCAGTTTAAAGCTTCGTAACGGAAGATACTCCTATAAAGTAACGTATCCCGGCGATGAATCCCCTACCGTAACAGTCCTGAAAGTTCCCGGCCAGAAGTTCGCAACCTCCGATATTGCTGTCGCTGAACAACTTGCCGTCATCATGTACCAAAAACATACAACTGAAAATCCAGCCAACATCTTCAATGGAACGATAGAAGACCTATGCAGACTGTACCTTCAGGACGCAAAAGACTACCACACAAACAACGACGGACAAATCGCTGAATACTACTATACCAAAACTTACAGTCTTGTCCTCCTTCGCAAACTGCACGGCGACGCCATGGCCGCATCATTCGGCCCTAAAGCCCTAAAAGACTTTCGCAAACAAATGATCGAGACAAACGAAGTTTGCAGACGGGAAATTAACCGGCGAATAACTGTTATCAAAAATATGTGGCAATGGGGCGTGTCCGAAGAATACCTGCCCAAAGACGCATACCATGCAATGCAATCCGTAACCGGACTTAGAGAAGGAACGCGAGGAACTTACGATCTGCCGCCAGTCAAACCAGTTGACCATGAAATCGTAGATTTCACACTGGAATTTTGCAGTAAAGTACTGGTCGATATGATCACTATCCACGAACTGACAGGCATGCGACCTGCAGAACTATGCAATATGAAACCATGCGAAATTGACAGGACCGTCGACCCGTGGCTGTACGAACCAACTAAACATAAAATGAAATATAAAGGCAAAGACCGAAAAGTATATTTCGGACCTGCCGCCCAAAAGATACTTCGACCCTACCTGCTTCGCGATCAGGACCTATACTGCTTCTCCCCGCAAGAAAGCGAACAGCAAAGACTTGCCAAAAAGCACGCAGAGCGCACAACACCTATCCACCTTGGCAACAAACCAGGAACCAACAGAGTTGAATCCCCAGGACGAACTGCAGGCGTTAAATACAATCCTCGAAGCTATAACAGGGCTATCGGACGGGCTATCGAAAGAGCACGTAAAGTAAAACCGGAACTGCCGAAATGGTTCCCGTACCAGCTGCGCCACAGCCTCGGAACCAAAATGCGAAAAGAATACGGCATTGAAGCTGCAAGCGCCTGCCTCGGTAACGACCTTGAAGCCGCAAAAATTTACGCCGAACGAGACGAAAACATAGCAATCGCGGCAGCGAAAAAGTTTGGATAACCACTACTACCACCAATTTACCCCAAGGCCGCTTAAAACTCTGGTTTTAGCGGCCTTCTTTCGTGAAATGCTGTTTTAAGCTTTGCGACTTCGTTTGAATCCGTAATACCCATCAACAGCCAAATCCCGAAAACCGGGCCATCTGTGACCAGCACACCGTGCCTTAAACACCACTCTTCATATTGATCCAGTAAATCTTCCGGAACCCTGTAATTTCGACTTATTCCATGCATACAATAATAGCCTTTATTATCTGTCATTTTATCATGTGAAAAATCATTTAAAGCTATCATAGACATTGCAATTTATGCGGAAATCTTCATTTTTATATCAATTGGAATGGTTTTATATTAGTTGGAATTTTTTAGAATAATTTAACTAAAAGGTCTTGAGTTTAAATTTACAATTAGTATGGTACAGAAATAACAAGGTAAAACATAAATAAACCGTAAAAGCAACAAAATGAAAGGATCACCATGGAAGAAACAAAACCAGAAATGGTTAAAAATTCAAAATGCAAACTATGCGGCCATATTACCGCGACACTAAACGCAATGCGTGTCCACCTGAATAAAACGCACGGAAAAAGCGGCAGAGGTATTGCGAAAAATTACATATCCAAAACTACCGCCCCGACTTCACCTCGCGGAGGCAGAGCCAAAGGCTCTAAGAACAAGACAAAAACATCGAACTATGAATGCACCATCTGCGGGCATACCTGCGGCACAGACGCGGGGATCATTGGCCATCTTCAGGCAAAACACGAAAAGAGCGGAAGTATGAGGGAGTTTTACAAAAAAACAGAATTGCCGGCAAAACGCAAGTACACAAAACGAGACAAGCCAAACCGAAGTAATGTTATGGAAATGCTACAGGGGGCCGGTGTTATGAAAAAAGATATCAAATTCAAAATGACCGTTGACCTGGAAATCAACCTTTCCAAAAACTCAATCGAAATCCTCCCCTGGGCGGGAAATAAACCCGAGGGGGCATAAGCTATGACAAATAATAAAAGATCATCAGTAGGACTTACCGACAACGGCCGGATTAACTGGATGGACCCTGTCAATTCGGTCATAATCGAACTTGCCGACTCCGGCCTGTACGGACGCGTAATCGCCGACTGTACCGGACTGACCGTCGGGCAGGTCTATACCCGCTGCCACATGCTGGGTATCTCCCTCAAGGATTTCCGATCCGGCAAATCCGACAAAGCACTTGCGATAATCAACAAGTATGATGTAGCACACGATAAAGCTTCCGACAAAGCCATCCGCGCCGCTGAAAAACAAACCCACAAAGTCCTTCGACTTAATGGCTACAAACTTTTTGAGGACGACTGACATCAATGATATTTTTTCTCACACGTGGTTGGTCTTTAAGTGCTTGTGAGAAAAAAGATTAGACCGCGAATTGAGCACAATTTTTTTTGGGAATCCGTACAACTATGATCGATCTGCTGCTTAGATATTACAACTTTGGCTTTAATCCTGAACAAACAGAACCGCCCCAATACTCCGACGAGGAGATTTACGCATATTATATTAATGTCGGCGGGAAAGTTTCAAAGACTGCCAGATATTTTAAATGCGCACTAACAACCGTAAAGACTGCGGTCAGACGACTTGAAAAGGATAAGTTAAATGAGTAAATCAATATCACTTCACCCAGAAGGGTTTTTAAATCCGACAATGGCTGAATGTATCATTTGCGGTAAAGTTAAGCCCTTCCTGGCCTTTCTCGGAGATAAATTTGACGGCGTCGCTCCCTTTCAGATGGTCATAGATGCAACTCCCTGCCATGATTGTTTTGTTAAATACGAGTTTGACAAAAACAAAGCAACTATAATTATCGAAGCTGAAAATAAAAATAACAAGCCCGTCTTAACAGGCAGGGTTTGCGTAGCTGACAGAAGCGACATGAAAAGACTGTTCGAGATAGACGATCCGATTATCTATCTTGAGCCGGAAGATTATTGTTTGATAATTCAACCAGAGAAAACACAAAAATAAAGATCAGCACTCTTAAAATAACAGCAATATGTAAGGACTTCAGATGCCGCTTGATAATAATACTGTACTTGGGTGGGCGCTGTTTAAAGGCGTTCAAGACAGAAATGATGTATTCCGTGATTTTATGTTCTGCAAAGTTAACGCTGCCTGGTCGAAGCTGATGGAAAAAGAAAACCCCGCGGGAACAACGATCAGCGAACTATTCCCAAATACAGAATCTTACTGGTTCGATATGCTCAACCGGGTATGC
>JAIPFN010000249.1 GCA_021736615.1 Phycisphaerae bacterium
CGTTAAGATGCTCGACAAAAGCTTTCAGACCGTCTTCGTAATGATAATTTTCATTCTTATCCGAACGGTCGTCGATGAAAGTAATATTCACACCGGCGTTAAGATACGCGAGTTCGCGTATGCGTTTTTGAAGAGTATCAAAATCAAAATCAACCGTACTGAATATCTGGTCGTCCGGGAGAAAAGTAATCCGCGTACCATGCTTTGCCGAAGGCCCGATTACCTTAACCGGTCCTTGCGCGTCACCACGCCTGCATTCAAAATGAAAATGCTGACCGTTGCGCCAAACATCGGCCTCAAGCTGTTCGCTCAAAGCGTTAACGACACTTACGCCAACCCCGTGCAATCCGCCCGAAACCTTGTAAGCCTTATCGTCAAACTTACCGCCGGCGTGCAGGATCGTAAGCACAACTTCCAAAGCGCTCTTTCCCGTCTCTTCGTGAATTTCTGTAGGAATACCAACGCCGTTATCTTCGACCGAGCAGCTGCCGTCAAGATGAATATGAACCGTGATCTGATTGCAGCGGCCGGCAAGAGCCTCGTCAATCGAGTTATCAAGCACCTCATATACGAGATGATGCAGTCCGCCCGACTGACAGTTACCGATATACATATCAGGACGTTTACGAACCGCTTCAAGGCCTTCAAGCACCTTGATATTACTGGCATCATAAGACCGCTCGTCTTCTGTGCTTTCAAACTTTTCTTCTATATTTTCAGCCATCATACCTCTAAGAATTTATTATATCATACCGCCAATGGCGGATTCTTTTCTATTATTTTTCTTTCATGCCCTTCATGGTAAATACATCGCCCGACAAATACATTATGACTATTCGCCTTTAGCGACCAGCTTGATCCTTTTGATCTTACCTCTGCCGCAAATGTCGCGAAGATGCTCGACAAGTTCATTGCTCATCAAACGCATCTCATGCAAATAAGCGCCCGAGTCGACTTCGACTTCTATCACCCCGCCTTCGATCTTTTTTATATTACAATGACCGAGCATATCTTCCGCCAAAAGCCCCTGCCAGGCATCAACGATTTTTGCACTCTGCTCAAGCCGCCGAAGATTGAGCCCGAGATACTTTCGACCGCTGTCAGCTATACTGCTGGTCGTCTCTTGCCGCCGCCTCTGCCAACTAACCGCACCGGCAAGAAGCTCATCTTCATTAACATACTTATCCATCGAATTGCCGTTCGTACCGCCGGCATCCTGCCGGCTTTTACAATAATCATTTACAAATTGACAGGCATGACGATGTAGATAAAATCATCGCCGCTCTTGATAACTCCGGGTCTTTCCGGATCCCCAACTTCCAGCACAAAATCGTCTGCCTTAATCACTCGCAGCACGTCAACCAGAAACTGTGGATTAAACCCGACATCCATAGGCTTGCCCTTGTACTCGACAGCCATCTCGATCTGGGCATCGCCGGTCTCGGGTGCCCTGCTCGAAAATATCAGCTTATCAGCGCTAAGACTAAGCTTGATCCCTTTGCTGTCTTCATTGGCGAGAAGCGACGCACGTCGAACCGCGCTTAGTGTCTGGTCAGTCCGCAGCACCACCCGGTTGTCGTAGTCTTCGGGAATTATATCCTGGTATTTCGGAAAATTACCTTCAACAAGATTAGAGCTAATCACTACCTGCCCGCAGGAAAGAACGATCTGGTTATCGACAAACCGAATTCCAACGCTTGCATCTTTTGCTCCGCCGACCCGGTCAAGCAGAGTCATCGTTTTTGTCGGTACGATAATGCGGCCTTCGGGAAGTTTTCCCGTCGCCGAAGAATCCAGCCGAACAACACTCTTAGCAAGCCGCCGCCCGTCGGTTGCGACCATGTACATTTTCTTATCGTCGACTTCCCACAGGATTCCGTTAAGTGCATACCGCGTACTTTCTTTCGCCGCGGCAAACACACTCGTCTCAATACCCTTTTGCAGTTTGCCAAGAGAAATCTCAAATTCAGCTTTTTCACCGGGCCCCGGAACCGCCGGAAACTGACTGACGTCATGGCCATAAATGGTAAAGTGGCTGTCGGCGCCTTTGATAGTGATCGTCGAGTCAACCGATTCAATCTCTATCACTTCGTCGATACTCTCGCGAATGATCGAAGCAAGCTTATCGGCAGGCAGGACAATATCGCCGGGATCGTCGATCTCGACTTGTAATATCTGGATATTGATCCCGACCTCAAGGTCAGTGGCGCAAATTGTAACCGCGTCAACTTCAGACGTGATACGAAGACATTGAAGAATTGGCTTAGGTGTCCTAGCCGGTACGACACTGGTAACAAGACCGAGTGCCTCTTGAAGTGCTTCCCTGTTAAATTTAATTTTCATATCAACTCCGTTAATATATACAGATTTTCAACCGTATAATTTAACCGATAACAGTCAATAAGAAAAGAACAATGATACCCAAAAAACAATATTTTTTTCTAAATAGAAAATATTTCCGAGAGACTATATTTCCCCACGGCCAGTCCTGATATCACAATATTTTGAACTGCAAAACTATTTCGGGCCATCGAGAGGATAAAACTTGTTTCTGTGTGCCTCTGCAAGGGATTTCATCCGGGCCAGCACTTCCGGGTGCTCGTCTTTCACATCGGTGGTTTCGTACGGGTCGTTTTCCATATCAAACAGCGATAAACCAATCTTTATTTGCTCGTATTGGCCGTACATACCGTCCATGCCGGCCTTAACCAGCGTTCTGTAACTGTGAGGAATATGCAGTTTCCACCTGCCGTCGCCGCTTATGATACCTTCAAACTTGCTTCCCGTCGAAAAAGCATAGTACTCGTGAGGATTTTTCGCATCCTGTTTACCTGTGATTATATCCCACACATCCCTGCCGTCAACAGGATTGTCACCCATTTTACCCCCTGTCAGGCCCGCGAGCGTCGGCATAAGGTCAACCGTACTGAACATCTTGCTGCTCGACGCACCCGCCGGAACCTTTCCGGGATACCTGATAATGCACGCACTCCTAACTCCCCCGTCAAAACTGGTGCCTTTGGCCTCCCTGAAAGGCGTTTTACCTGCATGATTGCCGTAAGATACCCACGGCCCGTTATCGCTGGTGAAGATCAAGACCGTATCATCGCCAATTCCGCAATCGCCGAGCGCTTTTGTGATCTGCCCGACCGACCAGTCGATCTCCAGCATTACATCACCGTAAAGGCCGGCACCGGATTTCCCGGCAAACTTTTCGCTCACAAACAGCGGAACATGCGGCATCGAGTGGGGAACATACAAAAAGAAGGGGTTTTCTTTGTTTCGCTTGATAAAATCCACCGCTTTTTCTGTGTACCAGGTCGTGAGCATTGCCTGCTCCTTTTTGCCGACCCGCTCGATCTTTAGTTTGCCGTTTTCGAAATACTGCAGCGGGTATTTGCCCCAGTGTTTCGGGTTCTCAGGGTGAAATTCCCACATATCGTTGGAATAAAGCAGCCCGCACGACTCATCAAACCCCCTGTCCCAGGGCCGCCGCCCGTCCTTATCGCCGATATGCCACTTGCCGAAAACAGCTGTCCTGTACCCGTTGGATTTGAATACTTCGGACATTATTTTAAATTTCGGATCCAGCCCGGCGCCGTTGGGCCCGTGCGCACCAAAAACTTTGGTCCTGCCCGGAAAACACCCGCTAAGCAGTGCCGCCCTCGATGCCGAGCAAACAGCCTGGGGTACGTAGAAGTTATTAAAACGACAACCTTCTTCGGCAAGTTTGCTTACATGTGGAGTTTTATATTCTGGAATGCCGAAAGGTGCAAAATCCGCCCATCCGGAATCATCCAGGAAGATCAGCACAATATTGGGCTTTTTGCTTTCGGCAAAAGCCATGTTGTTTGCCCGCCCGCCAAGCATTACTGAACACACAGCTAGCATCACAACCAATTTCAAAAGTTCACACCTGCTTCGAATAAGTTTCATAATACCGCTCTCCATGAAGAACATTACAAAGGCATTATAGTTTTGAAAAAAGACCTCGCAAGCAAATAATCCTTCACGAAGGTCAACGGCCTGTTTACAGGGTTTTGTTCACACCCTATATTATTATTAATTTAATAATATATTAATTATTAGTAGTAGTAATAGGGGCAGTGAAATTGTTCGATTTCAATACTGATAAGGAGGTAAATCCATAAGAGAAAACACTTTAGACAGAAAAAAGAACCCAAGAATCCTGTGGATAACCTGTGAAACACCATTGTGCCAACTGTAAGTAAATACCGCAATACGCTTATCAATATTGAGAACCAACATTTCTCGAAGATACCCCTAACACTGCCCACACAATTAATCACAGCTTATCCACAGGATTAATTACAAGGCTAGCCTACCTATTTTACCGAAACGACCCTTCGTACCGAAACGACCCTTCGGGTCTTTTCTGGGGTCTTTTCTGGGGGTTTAGGCAAGTAGGTGGCCGAAATCCCTGTTTATGCTCTCATAAAAGCCGCTTTACACCCTAAGACTTATGCTCATAAACTTCGTAAAGCAGTTCAAGCCGTTTCTTTTCCGCATCAACTTTCTCATGCAGCCGGGCCATTTTCTCGTGGTCCTTATACACATTTTTATCGGCGAACCCACTTTCCATGGCTGCGATTTCGTCTTCAAGCTCCATGATCATCGCCTCAACTTCGTCTATACTATACTTATTATATTGGCGAATTTCCTTTGAAACTTCCTTTTTGCCACCAGCAGCCGACTTGCTCCGCTTAGCCTTCTTGCCGCCGCTCTTTTTCACATCCGCTGCTGCCGTGGCTGCATTACGCTCGACAATCATCTCATGATACCGCGAATACGCTTTCTCCTCGGTCTCAACCATCTCGCATTCGCCAAAAACCTTCTTTCCGAGGCTGTTAACCCCGACAACCAGCAGCTTATTGACCACCCTGTCTAAAAAGAACCGGTCATGGCTGACAACAATTATACCGCCGTTAAACCCTTTCAAGGCATTTTCCAGAACCTCCTTACCGGCAATATCAAGGTGGTTTGTAGGCTCATCCAGCACCAGAACATCAGGCTCGGCCAGAACCAGCTTGCACAGCACCAACCTGTTCTGCTGGCCGCCGCTAAGATTGCCCACCAGCTTAAAAACATCATCCCCGCTGAACAAAGACGCCCCTAACCGCCCCCGAAGCGACTCTTCGCTTAGATCGGGCCGAACACTCTTTGCCTCGTCCAGCACAGACTTATGGACATCAAGTTCTTCTGCGTGTTGATCCAGGTATCCGACCTTTAAACTGCTGCCAAGCCGAATTTCACCACTAAAATCGCCCATTTGACCGAGTGCCATCTTCAAAAACGTACTTTTGCCCGTCCCGTTAGGCCCTGTTATCCCCAGCCTGTCCCCGCATAACAGGTCAAATGTCAGGCCCTTAAAAAGGGTCAGATCGCCGAAAGATTTCTCGAGTTTGTCGCATCGCAAAACAATATCGCTGCGGCTGTCGCTTTCTGCAAACGAAAAGCTGATCTGTTTTTTCTGGCCCAGAGGTTCCGGCCGGCCCTCTTCTTTTAACTTCCGCTCCAGGTGCTTTCGCCGCCCCCGCGCCGCCCCTTGCATCCCTTTAAAATTAATATTTCGCTTAATAAAATCTTCGGTACGCTCGACATATTCCTTTTGCTTGCGATAATTCCTCTCCGCTTCGAGACGGGCAATCTCTTTATTTTTGACATATTCGCTATAATTGCCCTTCCAGACCGTTACTTTTCCATCCTCAACCTCGGCGATCTTATCCGTCACCGAGTCCAGCAAATACCGGTCATGGCTGATAGCGATCACCGCACCGTCATAATTTTTGAGGAAACCCTCAAGCCACTCAACCGCCTGCAAATCCAGGTGGTTAGTCGGCTCATCCAGCAACAGCACGTCCGCATCTCCCAAAAGCACCTGCCCCAACCCCAGCCGCGATAACTGCCCGCCGCTAAGCGCCGAAGTCGTCAGGCCATAATGTTTCTCTTCGAATCCAAGCCCAGCGAGAATACTTTTGGTCTTCGATTCATATGTAAACCCCCCGTTTATCTCAAAAGCATGCGATAACCGGTCATATTCCTTCATCGCGTCCTCAAGAGCATTACCCGAAAGTACCCCAAGCCGCTTGCTGATCTCCTCCATCCGCTCCTGGATTCCAAACAGATCTTCAAGCCCGGCATGCATCTCTTCGACAACTGTTTTAGTACCGTCAAAAACCGCTTCCTGTGGCAAATAACCCATCCGAAGCCCCTTGCGAACCCGAACTTCGCCGACATCAGGGTCGATCTCACCAAGTATCAGCCGGAAGATCGTAGTCTTTCCGCAGCCGTTACAGCCGACAAGCCCAACCTTCTCGCCCGGAAAAAACCGCGCAGAAACACCATCGAACACGATCTCGCTGCCAAAACACTTATAAACATCATTTAAACTAATTATCGGCATATATTTCCTGAATTAATTAATACTTGATACGCTGAACGTTGCCCGCTGTCCGTCGTACACACTCTTGGCCAAAGTTTTACCTTGGACAAGAGTGGATGATTATACACTAAAAACAAAACAATTCAGCATTTTTCTAACCAAAAAAGAACAACCCAAAAGCAATACTCGTATGTAAGACTGAAACAATCGGATAATTACACATTATTCATTAGAAAATATACATTGGAAACGGAGGCAGCAATGCCGAGACAGAAGAAGGTTACAGTAAAAAAAGGATACGTGTCCATCGCCCAGGCCGAGGATCTTCCCCTCGCCGAGGATTGCGTAACACTATTGAAAGAAAATGACATTGAAAGCAAAATAGAAGCGGCTAAAAAAAGCACATATATAATTCAGGTAGAAGAGGGAAGATTCCACGAGGCGTACACAATAATACAGTCACATCTAACCGCCGAGGGTTACTTCGATATTCACAACGAAACAATGCAAACAAAAGACCCAAATCACGCTGCATAAATAATTCGTAGCGGGGGCTTCCAGCCCGTGAAAAAAAAGCCCGGAAAGAAAAAACTCTCCAGGCTTTAAAAAAACTTTTTTAGAAAATGACAAAAATACTTCATGACTTTCAAGTCTTTTCTTCATGCACTTCATGGTTATTATCACGCTGCACGCAAATCAGTCGCTTGTGTCAAGAATACTCATAAACGCCTTCTGCGGAATCTGCACCGAGCCGATGCTCTTCATGCGCTTCTTGCCTTCCTTCTGTTTCTTGAGCACTTTCATTTTACGCGTAACATCGCCGCCGTAAAGTTTGCTGGTCACATCTTTACGGTAGGCCTTGATGGTTTCACGCGCGATGATTTTTCCGCCGATAGCCACCTGCAACGGAATCTCAAACTGATGCCGCTCGATACTTCTGCGAAGTTTAATGATAAGCTTGCGTCCTCTCGCCTCTGCATTGGAGCGATGCACGATCAGCGATAATGCGTCGACTGGAATTTTATTAACAAGAATATCGATCTTAACCAGGTTACTCTTTTCATAACCGGTAAACTCATAGTCCATCGTAGCGTACCCGTGGCTGACGCCTTTCAGCACGTCATAAAAATCATAAACGATCTCGGCAAGCGGCGCCTTATACTCAAGCATCACACGCGTCTTGCTCAGATAGTCCGTCTTAATCAGTTTGCAACGGCGTCCTTCGGCAAGTTTCATGATCCCTCCGATAGTATCGACGCCTGTAATAATTTCAAGCTTAACATAAGGCTCGCGAAGTTCTTCGATATGACTCGGGTCCGGCAGTGCACTAGGTGATTCGATCCGCTTAACAACGCCGTCATTTGTTTTCACTTCATAACTAACAGTCGGCGCGGTCTGGACAATATCAAGATTATGCTCGCGCTCCAAACGCTCCTGAACGATTTCCATATGCAAAAGCCCAAGGAACCCGCACCGGAATCCAAACCCAAGAGCCGGCGAACTTTGTGCCGAAAACGAAAAACTCGAATCGTTCATCGCAAGCTTATCAAACGCCTGCCGAAGTTTCGGATAGTCAGTATTGTTGCCCGGATAGAAATCCGAGAAAACCATCTGCATCGGTTTTTGATAACCAGGCAATGCTTTGTCCGCCGGGTTGGTTTCCAGCGTGATCGTATCGCCGACAGTTACGTCAGCGAGATTACGAATATTCGCGACAACATAACCAACCTCACCACAGCCGATTTCATCGACCGGAATCATCTGGGGACTCATCTTGCCAAGCTCGGTAATAATATAATTTCGACCGGTTCGCATAAACTGAATTTTTTGTCGAACTTTCAGGCTGCCTGAGAACACACGGATAAAACAAATCACTCCGCGATACTCGTCGCAAAGACTGTCGAAAATCAGCGCCTGAGTTTTGCCGGCGCTATTATCTTCCGGCGGAGGCAAAAGTTCAATAACCGCACCAAGAAGTTCCTCAACCCCGATTCCGCTTTTGGCACTGATGTCAAAACACTCGCCGCGGGTAATCCCAAGGACATGTTCGATCTCTTCGCCAATAACATCAGGCTGCGCAGCCGGTAGATCGACTTTGTTAATGACTCCAATAATTTCGTTGCCGGCCTCTACTGCCAGGTAAGCATTCGCGACCGTCTGCGCCTCAACTCCCTGCGTAGCATCGACAACAAGAAGCGCACCTTCACAAGCAGCCAAAGCACGCGAAACTTCATAATGAAAATCCACGTGGCCGGGAGTATCGATAAGGTTGAGCATGTAGCTCTCACCTTCGTACCCATACTTCATCGTAACAGCCGAAGCTTTGATAGTGATCCCGCGTTCCCGCTCAAGATCCATGCTGTCAAGC
>JAIPFN010000250.1 GCA_021736615.1 Phycisphaerae bacterium
GGATTGATGGGGGCTTTTTTGACATCTTCGGTGACGGGAACGGTCTCTGGAATGCCGTAGACGGCGGCGGTCGAGCTGAACACGAACTTCCTGACGCCGGTCGCTTCCATCGCCGAAAGGAGGTTATGAGCGTTGTTGAAATTATTATGGTAGTAGCGGAGCGGCTGGGCGACAGATTCGCCGACTTCGATGAAAGCGGCAAAATGCATGACGCCTTCGATCTGGTACTTCTTTAAAGTGTCGACAAGCAGGTCGAAATCGGCAAGGTCACCATTGACAAAAGGGACATCTTTGATCGCACCCTTGTGGCCTTTGCTTAGATTATCGAAAACGACCGGCTCGTGACCCTCTCTAACGAGTGTCGCCGTCATGTTACTGCCAATATACCCTGCTCCGCCGCAAACAAGAACTTTCATAAAAAAAACAACCTTTCCAAATGCTTTAAATTCTTTAAAAACTCAAGTTACTACTTACCACTTACTTTTTTAACTTTATACATAATCCTGCCGAGAATCCTCTTTTCAAGTGCAGTGTCGGGCCCCAGATCGATCCACTCGAGGTTTTCGGTGTCCGGGTGGAGCTTTTGGAATGTTCTGCTGCCGGAAAATATCCCCGTATTCTTTGAGGAATCGGCCACATCTGTCTCCTCTATCGCAAGCCGCCTCATATGAACCTTGCATTCGACACAAAACCGGCCGTCAGTTTCGGCAAGCTGTAGTTCGGCGGTCCGAAGCACGCTTTGCAAATTCGACATCGACGCGTTTTCTGATCCGGCATTATCAATCCGCCAAAACTCGAAGAATTGAGCACCTCTTAGCGGCCTGGTCTTGATATATCCCTTGTCGGTATCGAACTTTTCGATCTCAAAATACATCCTTACGAGCACGTCCTCGCAAAGCTTCATAGCCTCGAGACGACTATCCAGAGACATACAAACGGGCATGCCCGGTTCGACAGCAACCTCTGAGCTGCAACCAAAAACGCCAAAAACAACGAAAAAACCGAATAATGACAAAACCGCCCTGTTAACCATTATATATCTACCTCAAATTAATGTTAATATTTCAGGCAGATTATAAACGACATTGAAAGAGTAAACAAGGGTATTTTGAAATTGAACGGAACAAAAATGAGCCGCCATGTTCAAATATTACCGTTTTTGAAATCAGAGAGGTCCAGTTTACCAAAAATCGAGGCCTGACTTAATGCTGCGCAACAATAACTTGCAAGCAGTACATCGCAGCAATATAATCAACAGGACAGTATCTAACAATGTGCAAATATTTAAAAAAGAATAATAGATACAGAATGAGTTCCGAACACTATTGCCCGAAGGGTCGTTTCGTTTTCCTCTTTATGGGCGATTTAATAGGGTCACGGTAGGGACATCCGTTACCTGATTCCCCCCGTACAGATCCGTACTTGAGGCACTACCTCATACGGCTCCTGCCTTGAGTCTGGCGTTAAAGCGACCGCTGGGGTATGGGTGCGTTACACGGGGACGGGGTAACCATATTCTTAACAAACGGTTTAATCGTTCCCACTTGAGGGTTTAAAATATCCCTTTTTTTTATTTACCAAACTACAAAAAATTATCGCCCGTCTGAGAGTTTCCCCAGACGGGCGATATATATTCACTCCATCAATTCGCAATCGGAAATTACTCTTATGGCTGATCAGCCGGTTCTGTCGACGAATAATCAACAAGCCATGCCGCAGCCATCCCTGCAAAATCTTCGAGGTTCGTGTTGCAATCGGCGTTAATGTCACCCAGGTCTAAACCCAACTCTGAATTCGAGGCCAAGCTCGCCAGACAGACTGTATTGTACGTATCAATAGTTACGTAAGCATTGGTAGACTTCCCTTCGCCGCTTACCGTAAATTTCATATTTACGGTAACCCTATCCTCAGTTGGAGGGGTCAAATGAGTAATTGTGACCGTTGGGGTTTTAGAGTCAGAATTTAAAATCTCAATGTCAAGGTTAGCAGTATGATCGTCAGGAACGACAGCCCAGCTATATGTCAAGTCAGTCGTGTTCCAGGTCGTCTCGGCTGGTATAGTAACGGTCGCAGTCAATGGCACAGATTCACCTGCCCAGGTAATTATGTGAGCGTCAGTAGAAATGTTAGGAGCGTTAGGATCAATGTACTCGCGGACCTGGAAACCGCCCGGGCCGAGCTCATCAGAACCTGTGGCCATTACCTGCATTGTGAAAGAAGGATCCGTTAATCCTTCGTAAACAATATAGTTGCCCGGAGTAGTGCCATCAACGATCTCGATGAAAGTTCCGTCAAATCCTTGCATAAGAGTGAAATCCCGCTCATCGCCGTTAAAAATAATTTTGCCTGTGCTGGAACCGACATTTGCTCTGGTATTCAGGTAAACGATCACATCGTATAATTCAAAGGGAATATCATTCAACTCCATGTCGAATTTATTCTCCTCACCCTCTACATCGGTGCCATTGGCACGAGAATACATCATATCCGTATTGCCGTTTCCAGGCATCGCATGGGATTCGGTCCAAAGGTACGGGCTGCCATTACGTACATCATTGAGAATAAATGTTGCCGTAGAACCTTTATTGCTTAATAACGTTTTTGGTTCACTGGGACCATCTGGGAACGATGGCACATAATAATTTATCCAGCCGGTCGAATACCAGTCATCAAAACCGGCAGATTGATCGGCTTCCAATGTTACATCGTTATAATTTTCTGGCGGCAAAGCACCATAGTGATAAAAATTAACGTTAAAGCTATTACTCTGTGTCCCTTGTGATGCAGCCGGCGTATCTATTGTTAAATCATTAAGCCATGTCGCAGCCTGCAAAGCTAAATCTTCGATGTCTATGTCACAGTCCTTGTCAAGGTCATTCAGGTCATCCTTACCTTCACCAACACGAGCCATTGCACAAGCATCACCGTACACGTCAATCTCTACAGAAGCTTTCACTGGTATCGGGTTAGCTCCGTCACTGACGGAAACTGTTAAAGTAACGGTCTCAACGCCGCTAGAAATCGGGAATAGCGTGTCGGAAGTAAGAACAACATTATCAAACTCAACATCAGAAGAACCATCTGCCGGATTGACCAGTTTGATCATCAGAGGCAGATCAACTTTGTTTGCATCTGCTACCGGATCATTTGTATATAAAACTTCCGAGGTTACCCATGCTTGCGGCGCTATTGCAATACTGTTGTCGTCTTCTGCAAGTACAAGTTCGTTTTCACCATCAAGTGCAATCAGTTGAACCAGGTATTTTGAATTAGCATTACTCCACATGCCGTGACCAATGTCGGCATTTAGAGTATAAGTTGCACCGGCCTGAACAGTTTCACTCAGGACAATTGAAAAAGCCCCCCCAGCATTTGCCCATAGACATTGTTCGCCTTCGCTTGCAGTGTCGATTATTGCGCCAGGGGCCGGATTGGCCATACCGGAACTTCCGATTTTCGTCCAACCGGTCGGAGTTGTGCCATCACTTAAACCGTCAATTATTACAGGATCCTCAAAACCGGCATTGACAATTTTAGCCTCGCTATAAGGCGTCCTGGTAATCGTAACCGTTGGAGTTGCAGTGTCACCATCTTCGATCGTAACATTATCGGCAGGATCAGCAACCCATTCAATAATCGTCGCCGATTCCCCGTAATTAGTAATAGTCGCAACCAATGGCACAGGTTCACCTGGCCAAGTCATCTGGTCGCCGGTAATGCTTTCTATAACAGGAGACGGATCACCTAATACTTCAAATGTCCACAAAGGACCGTTGACTATATTCGGATCTCCTGTGCCGTATTCAACGATTTCCGGATCGCCATAAAGATACGAATTCACCTGCCAGTAGTATGTTCCATTGCTAAGACCAGAAGCCGTCACGGAAGTAACATTCAAACCTGAAACAGGGTCAAGGGTCAGAGCAGCAATATCGTAAGCCGGATTCGCCTCGTTCGGTTCCGTACCAAACAACACTTCAACATAAACATCACCTGGATTATCCAGGTCCAGCACAATATTCTCCCAGTTCAAATCCACATCGCCGGGTGAAGCCTCATTTAACGGAGAAACTTTTACCAGGCCGCGAAATTTAAAGTATGGAAATTCCTTCAGTACAGGATATTTTAGATTTTCAATCATGGCCCATGTGTTCTCAAAATCCCAATCAACATAATTGTCCTGCGTCAACATTTCTTTTGTTGTCCGTCCCATGCCTGATCCGTCGTCCCCGGTGGAAGCATCCATGAAAATATTCGTAAAAGTTGTAAGATCCATATTATAGTAGCAACTGTGGATACCGGGACCGCCAAGGTCGCGAGCAAAACCGGAGGCGCCAGAACCACTCGGGGTGAGGTCGACGTTGCCGGCAACATAACAATTCTCAATTAAGCCCATTCCGTTTGAATTGCAGAAACCGCCAATGCCATCGATGCCCTCAATTGTTACGCTTGTTCCGAGAACAAAACAATCCGTAATACTGCCGCTGTCACGCATTAACCCTACCAGCGAGCCGCCATTGTTGCCATTGTGGGCTCCTGTAAGGGATATGGTACCACCTTCAAGAAAACATTTCTTGATAGCACCCTTGCTGTCACCAACCAAAGCTCCAATGTAATTCGGACTAGCAGAAGCTGGAGTTCCATCTGCTGTAATATTAACGTTTATCAATCCAACATTTTGTATCAAACTACCGGGCATCGTGCGGCCGAACAAGCCGTTTGTTCTGGTACCTGGATTGTTGTAAGTTGTATTGCTGGTACTTAAGCCATCGATTATGTGAAAGGCACCGTCAAAAGTACCCCCGAATTCCATAATGCTTGTAAATGTCCCGGTAAGAACGATGTCATTGCCTAACACGTAATGGCCTGTTGCATTAATGGGAATGGCCTGAAGCTCCGCTTGATTAGTAATCACAGTCACTGCGAAACTACTACCTGCCGCAAACAACAATACTAACAACATTAGTAACTTTTCCTTCTTCATCTTTTGTACTCCTTAAATAAAAATAAAATTTAGCCCCGACGTAAAGCCGGGATTTCGCTTCGCTCAACAGCAATGAGCTAAAAGCAGTTAAAATACAATTTTCTGGATTTTGTTTATTTTTGTGGATTCAACCGAATCTGTTAAGGCTTGCCTTTTTGAATTATCCGGGGAAATTGCGCATCGGGTTTTTATTTGGGAATTATTGCTGTGTGTGTAGTGATATAACGTATCTCTGCCGGTGTCAGCAGTTTGCGAAACTATCAAAACTTGATGTCTGCTCGTACTTTCCAAAACACCTCTCCAAAAACTTTCGTCTCCCAATCCCACAAAGGGCCCAAAAAAAGACCCTAAAACAACATTTACTAGAATAGAACATCAAGCCGCGTTTGTCAAGAGAAAAACCTTAATATCAGGGAAAATATTCAAATATATCCATTTTTTTACTAGTGAACTTAGCCTGCATGCTTTGTGGTCGTTGCGCTAAAGTGTTTGCCCCATATTTATTAAGATTTCTGTCAATTTTGTGTAAGATTTTTGTGCCTGGTTGGTCTAATATATCGGTTTCGGGCGAAAGGTACCTGAAAATACAAACGAAGCCTGATACTACGGATATTAAAATGACTGACGATAAACGGCTGTTTGAGCGATTTAACCAGGGCGATAAATCGGTTTTTGACAGCCTTATCGCATAAGCTTTATCGGCTTATGATGATCTTTACAATCACAGGGCCGGTCATTCCATATTTTCTTTTGAACTGCAAGACTTTACGGGCTATCCCAGAGCATTTTCGGCCAGTTTGAGAATTACGAATTGAGGTTCCGCCCTAAAGGGCGAAGAAAACTAGAGGGAAAACCATGGACAGTGGGGCTGTTGAAAAAGCCCCTTCTATCGTGTATAAATTCTTGACTGTGCGTAGTTTACACTAGTTTCAATGAGTTTCTTTGAGCCAGTCCTGACAGATAATGTTCAAATCCAATAAATTTATAACATTGTCCTTTGGTAGTGAAATATCGCATTCAGGATTCCAGTTGGCCGTCGGGGCGGCATCACTGAGCCAGGCAGAAGCAAAGATAGAAAAATCGAGATTATTTACTTTGCCGTCAAGATTAATATCGGCCCTTAAGGGAACTGCATAGCTGAAAACATTCGGTGCGGCTTGAAATATGCCCGGGGCTGTTCTGTGTTTCCAGGTCATGTTTACATTTAAGTCATCTACTTCAACCAGCATATATCCGTATTTTTGATCATAGTAAACCAATTGGGGAGTCCATAAGAGGTTGTCACCGCTGTACGAGCCGTCCCATGCTCTCAGTGAACCTGAAGAAGATATCTCTATCTGGTGTATGTCATTATCAGGATTTCCATCACCGTCATCTATTCGTGCGTGATTTAAGAAGTGATCATGCCCGCAAAAATAACTTCGCACACCTGCATCTACCATGCTATCCCAAAAAAGAACAAATTGAGATTGGTTTATCTCGGCAAGTGAATCGACATGATACATTTCAAAGGCCGGGGGGTGTCCATATACAAATATATGCGGATGATCATTGGAAGCAAATTGCTGATCCAACCAAGCTTGCTGATTCAAGATATGACGTCCTGAAGTATAGAAGCCCAGCCCCACTATCATAGCATTGTTGTTTATAAAAGAATAAGTAACATTCTGCTGGCCTGAGGGACCGTTGCCCGGAAGCGCATATTGACCAGAAAAAACCGAGTCCCAGGAAGCTTTGTTGTTGGGCATATAAGTGTCATGATTGCCGCGTACGGGATATACTCCGATGCCGGCATCATACAAGGGCTGAACCGTATTACGCCAAATGGTAAGTTGTGTCTCTAAATTATTTAGCGATGGCGGATACCCAGAGACAAGATCGCCGCAAACTAAAATAAAGTCAATGTCTTCATTGATAATTGCTGCAACTATTTCACTTAGTATAGGAATATTAACATATTGCGAATTACCAGCAATAGAACCATTTCCCTGAGTATCGCTTATAACAGCAAACCTCCATTTATCTGATGCAAAAACAAACTGATTTATAGAAGCAAATGCCGCAAACAAAATCATATACAATAGAAACTGTTTTGATTTATTATTCATTATTTACTCAATTAAAGACTAAGGTGAAGATGCATGCAATAAGATACCAAAATTGTCAAGAATTGTCAAGATTTTTAATTTTATTCTGATATAAAGCTTGCTGCTTTGCTGCTTTAAGCCCTGAAAAGCTGGATTTTGCGGTTAGTGCAGTTTAAAGACAAATATAAATAGAAATTTTTATCAGTTTTCTCTTGAACATTTGCCGATAGTGTGTAGTATTGTTTTCAGAAGCCCTCTTTCGCCTGGCGAGACGGAACTATTAACTAAATTAAGACAGGCACAGTTTAACGGCCAACATAACGGCCAAGGAGTATAGTAGTATGAGTAGTGGTACAGTAAAATGGTTTAACGCAAGTAAGGGTTTTGGCTTTATTGCCCCGGATAATGGTGGTGACGATCTTTTTGTTCATCATTCAGAGATCAAGTGTGATGGTTATGCGAGCCTCGACGAGAACCAAAAGGTTACTTTTGAGGTTGGCGAAGGCAAGAAGGGTCCATGTGCTACAGCAGTAACACCTGCATAACGCGGATTCAGCTAAAAAATCGAAAGCCCTGCTATATCATTAGCAGGGCTTTTTTAGCATAAATATCTGTATCTTTAAGATGCAGTTTCAAGATTTATAAAAAACTAAAGTTTTTTTGGTCTTTGGACAGGTTGTTCTTCGCGCTGACATTGCCACCTTTTTTGATTTCTGTTTAACTTTTTAGGAGCAGCAATGGCAAAAGCTATAAAGATTTCACCTGAAGGCAGGAAATGTGTTTTTCCGCTTTGCAATCATAACTTGAGTATCTATAACCACAAGGATTACTGCCGTTTGCATTGGGATCAGATACCTGATGAAAAAAAGGCTAAAATCCCATATCAGCATACAAAATAAACTCACTCAGACTGTTATATCCCGGGTCTGCCTTTTGGCCTTATTGTTAATTTCAGGCCTAATTCTGCCAGCCTAAATTGCCCATTCTAATTTAATGTACTGGGGACTAATGGCGGTTGCTTAAGCAATTATTTATAATATAGCCAGCACTCAAAATGACGTTTTCAGGGAAAAATTAAAGATTCTCCAGTTAAACAAATCCTTAACGAACCGCCATTGGTACTGGGGACCTTCATTTTTTTGGTGGATATTCAGTTTTTTCACCAGGCAAAATCTACGCTTAAGGCCTCAAAAACGCCTATTTTGAATTTTTATTTTGCCCATCTTCTCTATATTTTTCCTAATAGAAATTTTTCTCTTGACAAAGTCGCTCTAGACTGCTATTTTTAGTGATGATGCATTAGGTTTTTTTAATCCGTAATTAACATAAGTGATGGGTATTATGAGTTTGGGCTTGTTGCTCAATACTAAAATTTAAATGCCCATAGAACTTTAGGTTAGGAGATTTAGCGATGAAAAAGAAAATTGTAGTATTGTTGTTAGCGATGGTGTTTTTGGCAGGTATTAGTTCGGCAGCGGTTGTGATTAATGATCAAGCGGGGCTTCAGGCTATCGCGAGTGATTTGGCAGGCAATTACGTGTTAGGCAATGATATCGTTCTTACCGGGGGATTTACAAGCATTCTGAATTTCGCCGGTACTTTTGACGGTGGCATGCACACAATCGATGGCTTAACCGCCACTACTACAGGTACCCGAAATAGTGCCATTTTCGGCAGCACGGTGGCCGGTAGTGT
>JAIPFN010000251.1 GCA_021736615.1 Phycisphaerae bacterium
ATCTGATACCGGCAGCTTTGTTCTCAACGTCTCTTTACTTCATCGTCTGCGGCATCGTAAGCCTGGTAATTCTAATCTGCCTGAAAAATACCCCAAAAACATTATGGAAAGACGCTATACCTTTTTCAATATTCTGGTACACAGCAATGCTCTGCCTGTTCGGTTGCTTCGGAACGGTAGGAATAATATACGGAAACATACTCCAGTCAACCAGAGGAATAATATCGGTAGTACTCGCCGCCTTCGTATCAATGATGGGATTCCACGGACTCGAACAAAAAGTAACCCGCTGGATACTAATAAAAAGAATTTTCGCCGCAGCACTAATGACAACAGCAGTAGCGATCTTTCAGATGAACATGACATATAACGAACTTTTCAAAAATATCGCTGAAATGTTCAAACCTTTAAATACTTGATTTCATAATTTCTACTTGGAGACAAAACAGTGGATTTTTCTAGAATCATAAGCGAATTGGAAAACGCGACCTCATTTGAACTATATCGATTGAGTGTCGCAATAAACAAGGAACTTGAAAATCCTATCCGCATAGAAAAAGCAAAGAGTCTGATAAAAAAAGGCGATATAATCAGTTACTTTGAAAGTAGTGAAAACAGATTAATTGAAGCCAAAGTCCTCGAAATCAAAAGAACCCAGCTTCATGTCAGGAATAAGCATGACATGAAATTATGGATCATTCCGTTTCATATGGTAAACATTGAAGATATTGACGCAGACATAACATACCCAACAAAGGCCGTAGGGATGAATAAAAACGAGTTAAAAGTCGGTGATATTGTTGGCTACAGAAGCCAATCCCAAAAAAATGTGCGGGGAAGGATAATTCGTATTAACCCTAAAACTGTAACCCTATTCGTTGAGCCAAATCAGCAATGGAGAGTTCCATATTCAATGTTATATCCGATAGTTGACGGAGAAAAAGCTCATGAGCAAAAATTCATTGAAAGCAGCTTTTCTTAAATCCGGCAATATTGCAAACTAAAAATCTATGAGGCCATAAATATGACTATCTCAGTTGAAGAAGTTTTTGAAACAGTAAACATGACCATGCACCAGAATTTCGATATCCGCACCGTTACGCTGGGTATCAATCTGAAGGACTGCATGGACCGTAACGTTGACAATCTTTGCAAGCGTATTGAAAAACGCATCATTAAATGCGGCAAGGACCTCAACAAATTCGCCGACTCTCTCGAACACAAGTACGGCATACCAATAACTAACCGGCGAATCGCGGTAACCCCCGTCTCGATACTGCTCGAACCGCTGCCCCGCACACAGGCCGTCGCCGTCAAGATCGCAAAGACCCTCGACCGTTCCGTCAAAAAGGCAAAGATCGACTTCATCGGCGGTTTCGGGGCACACGTCCAGAAAGGCATGACCTCAGCCGACGAAAACCTGATAAACTCCCTGCCCGCCGCCCTTTCGCAAACGACTAACATGTGCGCATTTCTTAACCTCGCATCCACGACAGCCGGCATTAACATGACCGCTATCGAAAAATTCGGACACACACTTAAGGACATCGCAAAGCGTTCAAAGAACGGAATAGGCTGCGCAAAAGTCGCCGTCTTCGCAAACGTCCCCGAGGACAACCCCTTCATGGCCGGAGCCCACCACGGCATCGGCGAACCGGATTTCTCGCTCAATGTCGGCATTTCCGGCCCGGGTGTCGTTCGCAGCGTTATCGCCAACAATCCCGACTGCGACCTCACCGAACTTTCCGAGGTCATCAAACGAACCGTCTTCAAGATCACCCGAGCCGGTGAACTCATCGGCAGAGAGATGGCCGAACTCATGCAGGTCGATTTCGGAATTGTCGACATTTCACTCGCCTCAACCCCCGCAGCAGGCGATTCAGTCGCCGAGATAATCGAAGCTATGGGAGTTAAGCAAATGGGCCTGCCAGGCTCGACCGCCGCCCTTGCACTGCTCATCGACGCCGTCAAAAAAGGCGGAGCAATGGCATCCGGCAATGTAGGCGGCCTTTCCGGTACGTTCATCCCCATCAGCGAAGACGCCGGAATGATCCGCGCTGTAGAACAGGGATCGCTAAACATCCAGAAGTTCGAGGCCCTCACCGCCGTATGCTCTGTAGGCATGGACATGTTCGCCGTTCCAGGCAACACCCCCGCCGAGGTGCTCTCTGCAATAATCGCAGACGAACTGGCAATAGGAGTCGCCAACAACAAAACCACAAGCGTCCGCGTGATCCCTGCACCGGGCAAAAAAGTAGGCCAGATAATCCACTTCGGAGGCCTGCTCGGATCTGCACCAGTAATGGAAGTACCAATGGTCGACGCCCCGGCATTCATAGCAAGAAAAGGAAGAATACCGGCACCAATCAAAGCGTTAAGAAACTAACAAAAGAGTAAGACAGTAAAAGCGAGGGAGCGCGAGCTCCCCGATCTGACACAACAATTTAGTACCAAATTTCCAGAAAAGAGCGAATCAAATATAAAAAATAAGACACTTATATAATAGAAGTTATCGCTAACTGCTAATCGCTTAAAACGGAGTTTTAACCATGTTCAACATTTTCCAGCAGCCTTGGGCTTTACTAGCCGTTGCATTCGTTCTTCTTGTAGTAGTTTATATCATGCGGACGTCTTATCCCGAAAAGCAGAAATTCTGGCACCTGCTCATACCTGTACTTGTCATCATACTCGCCTTCGGGCTGGACTACCTCGTCAAAACCGACAAGGAAAAGATCAAGGACGTCCTTGACTCCGTAATCACCGCGACGATGGAAAAGGATGTTGACGCCATCGGCGTCCTGATAGCCGAAGACTACTCCGACCGCCACCTCCCTACAAAAGCAGCCATCATGGTCACCTGCAAGTTCATGGTCAACGCCCATAACTTCAAATCCATCACGATGACATACCACAACATAGTCGTCGAAGGACAAAAAGCAAACGCCGAAATAATCGTAAGATTACGCTCCAACCCGTCAAACACGTCAATGCCGACTCCGGAATTTTCCTACGCCAGACTAAAACTGATCTTCAAGAAAAAACCCGACGAAACCTGGTTGATAAATTCAACAGAATTAGTAGAAATAAACAAAAACCCCGTAAACTGGAAAAGAGGCTACTAACTTTAACTGACCTGTTGGTCATGAAAATTAAGTCTAGCTTTAATTCGAACTAAGACCCGTTATTTGGAGCATTATCAATATGTTTAACATAACCAGTAAACTCTCTATATCTGCGATTGCATTCGCTTTGATCTGTAATTGCGTTTTCGCCCGCCCCGCCGTTCAGGTTGATGTTACTGCCGCCCATGCAAGCATCGAAAACAACGCCATTGCTGTCGAATTCGATCTCACCAATGGCACCTATTGCGGAATTGACAAATCGGACAACACAACAGTCTTTAAAGATGCCTGGTACAGGATCGGCCAAGGCGGATGGAAAGAGCCCGAATATCTTTACAAAGCAGAGCGTCTCGGGCAAGTTGTTGATAAATTTGGCGAAGGTGAAACATTACGCATCTGGTATTTGCCGCAAGACAGCTATGATCCCTGGCGATTTCTAGATCTCACAGTTTACCGGGAAAGTCCGTTTTTTGTGATCGGCTGGGGTATAAAAAACAATAAGGACTACACCGTCCGCGCACGAACTGCCGAGGTTTTACTCAATGGAATATTGTTTAATAGTCAGAAAATAATCGAGCCGAAAGTCTTACGCGGCGGAGCCGGGGCCGATGAAAATTTCGTAGAATCCACCTGGCAAATCAATGCCCATAATAGTGCAATGCTGACGTATAAAGATGTCTTGTCGGGTAATAAACGCAAAACACTTGTCGCAGGAGGATTAGCCTATGCAGAATATATGCGTACCGTTGAATTCCATGAAAAAGCCAAAGGACGCAGTCTAAGAACCCCCCAGACAAACACTCCGCCAATGAAGGAATCTTTCATGACCCTTACGATCCACGATCCGCAGGGAAAGCGAGTACCCCCGGGCAAGTTGTGGAAATCCAAAGACAACTTTTTTGTCGACATTACAACCGCAGACCCGTTTCAATCACTCGAACGCTATGGCAAATCGTTAGCCGCCGCGAACAACGCCAATCCGAATCCCTATGACTTCCCGACATTATGCGGGTGGATGGCGTCGCAGAAAGGCTATGGCGATGGTACGCCTACAAATAGTTCGCCGGCACTGGTTGAACAAATGGAAATTGCCATTAACAAAGGCATTACAAAATATACACCCGTTGCGCTGCGGCTGGAGCCTGACTACTACTGCTACTCTGACGACGGCAACACACAGCAGGGATGGTTCGACGACGAGCACTGGGCCAAATACAGATCGCTGCAAAAACCGTACGAAACTTTTTCAAAATTTGCCGGAAAAATAAACAGCATGGGTGGAAAAGTCTTTACCTATGTACAGGGATCAATGCCAAGCAATGACTTCGCCCTGGCCCACCCAGATTGGATGCTCAATGATGATATTTCCCTGCTTTATGAAGACCATGCCCATGCAAGGACATTTGTAAGATATGACTTCACCAATCCAGATTTCCAGGATTACCTCCTGAAAATGTGGACGCGACTGGGTAATGACGGGGTCGTAGGAATAAAGTTTGACTACCCCGAATCGGCATGGGCCAAAGATGGCGGCTTCGATGATAAGTCCTATACAACCGTTTCGGCATACCGCAAAATATTTCAACTGACCAGACAAGGACTTGGCCCAGGTGCATATATCCATGAACGGATCATGGGATTTAAGTTGTTTGAAGTCCCCTGCACCGATGTTAATGCCGGTATCATCGATCTCCAACGCGTCTGGCCAGATGCAAGTCATTTTGAACCGGAGATGTCATCACGCATAGGCCTAAGATGGTATAAGCAAGGTAATGTTTTCAGGTATTATCCCGACGGAAAAAGTTTTCATCAAAATGGTGTGGAACTGGACCGGACGCACAGGCGTACTTTTTTAACCTTGATTGGACTGCTGTCCGGTAGAATTGAACTGGGAACAAGTTTTGGAAAATTAACCGAAGATATGATCTATGACCTTACTCGTTTTTATCCGATTTTGCCCAATGGAAAAACTTTCCGCCCGGCTGATTTCCTGCTGAATAAAAAACACCCCGAAGTTTATGTTTACGATGTCACCGGAGATTGGAAACAGGTTATACTGGTCAATAATGATGTCCCGACAGGCAGAAGGAAAACTTCAACAATCAAAACGATCGCAGCACCTGTATCCGGCAACCAGGCAAACACCGGATCGCTGGGCCTGGATAGCAGTAAAAAATATTACGTTTTCGATTTCTGGAATCAAAAACCTCTCGGCGTTATTGCAGGTTCCGATGTTCTTTCGGCCGATCTTTGGAGCGGCCAGGCACAGGTGTATTCTGTTAAACAGGTCGAAGACAACCCTGTGATATTGGGCACGAATCGCCATGTTATGTGCGGGATGATGGAACTGAGTAAAGCGAACTGGGATCCCGGAAAAAAGACATTAGCATTTACGGCCGATCTGGTTGCTGGCGAAACAATGAGCATAACAATTGCAATTGGTGAAGAAGCAAAGTACAAAGCAGTTGCCGCAAAGAGTGATACAGCCAAAGTCTCCTTCAAGCAAACCGGAAGATATGTCACGGTTTCCGCATCGTCAAAGAAAAACCAAACAAGTGACATTGAAGTCCGTTTCTAGCCACAGCCATTGCCGACTAGTTTGATAACATCAAAGCCTTTCAAGCCGCATAACCGCCCGGTAAATACCGTTGATTCGGTTGCCCTCGATGATATTCGGTGCATACTCCTGATTTCGCGGCTGCAAGCGAACATTCCCGCCATCCTCGAAGAAAACCCGCTTAAAAGTCGTCTCATGCGGCATCGTAAACCGCACAAAACAGTCGTCCCCAGCCGTCACCTCCATAGCCGGCGAAAATATCACAATATCCCCCTCGTTAAATTTCGGCTCCATAGAATCCCCACAAACCCGAACAGCGAAAGCGTTAGGATCATGCAGATCCGTGCACCGAATATAGTCGTCGGCAAACCCAACAGGATACCCAAGATCGTCAAAATCAACCGGATACCCCGCCGCGACCTTGTTAATCACAGGCACCAGCTGTCCCGACACGATACGTTTCTCCTCAGCCGATTCGCCGACATCCTCGGCCCCTTCGACAACCCCGCCTTCCTGAATAATATTGCGGATAATCTGCTTATAACGTCGATTTTCAGCCTCTGTGGCCTCATAATCACTCCGAATATCAGCAGGCAAACTCTCCATATGCGCAATATGCAAAAGCAGCCCCGCATCGAACTCAAGCACCATCTCAAGCTTGCGCAAAAGCCCGTCACCGGGCGGATTCTTAACCTTGCCCGTTTCAATTGTAGAAAGATATGGTTTAGAAAAACCCGTCCGCCCAGACACCTCATCAAGGGTCAAACGAAGCTCTTCCCGCCGATCACGTATAATTTTTCCAAGAGACATAATATAAAGTTTACACTAAAAACAACAAAATGCAACAAAAAGTTAAATAAAAACAAAACTTACCGTACCGCTGCCATCCTGCCGGCATGGTATCTCCAGCTGCAAGCTGCCAGCCCACAGCATTGTGTTTTCAGACGCAGAATCAACGGGTGGCACCTTCAAGCGGAGCTTGTGGGTGTTCGCTTTGAAAAGCTTGTGCATCATCACGGAACAATGGGGGAAATTTAGCCAGACTGAAAATCAATAGCCTGCCCGCCACTAAACGCCCACTGCCGCATGAACCCCAACTACAACCAAAACCTCAACTACAACCAAAACCTCAACTGCAACCAAAACCCCAGCTACAACCAGAACCCCAGCTACAACCAGAACTTACATTACCATATAACCTTCAATTAGAACCCTCTGTATAATAACTGTAGTATTGTAAATTTGACTATGTCCCCGAGTGACATTCTGGGTCAACATATACTATTGGCCCATATAGACTTATTTACGAGGGAGGCTTACTGTAACAAAGCACCATTATTCCTTGTTGAAAATCGTAGATCCACCCTTGAGGATTGGATATTAAAATCTGCTCTCATGACCTGTCACTCGCTTACGTCCCGGTTTCACATCGGGATTCAAACCTGTCACCTGTCACTTTCAAACCTGTCACTTCACATCATAAGCCTTCAAGACATCCCCATGCCGAACATACAGCCGCCCGTCCAGAACAACCGGATGCGCCCAATGCTCGTCCTCGCCGTACTTAACAGTAAACGAACTGACAATATCAAACTTCGCCGGATTCGCCTTAACCAAAGCAAAATTCCCCGTATCCTCAGCATAGCAGTAAAGCATCCCGTCGGCATACGTCAGCGACCCCTTATTCCGGTCCCAGCTATGCGTATAAAGCGTCTCCCCGCTCTCCCAGTCAACACAAAGCCAGTCCCCCTTGGTATTACCGTCCCATCCGGACCCATAAAGTTTCCCGTCAACCAGCACAACACCGCCATGGTGATTATCAAGCTCAAAGTTCCTCCACACAACCGTCGCCGCCCTGCTGTCTTTCGAAATCCTGATCTTCGCGCAACCCTGATCATACCCGGTAGAAACAAACACACACCCGTCTTTGTATATAGGCGTATTGGTATCACAACTGCTGCCGCGTCTGTCACCATCCGGATTATAGAAAGACTTCTTACCGCACTTCCACAGAACCCCGCCGCCGGCAATATCGATCCCCACAAGCGAATCGGCCAAAATAGTCACAAGCTGTTTTTTCCCATGATGATCGATCACGATCGGCGAGCAGTAACTAATCTTCTCGCTAAGCTCTTTAGTCGTCCAGACCTCTTTACCGTCTCTTTTATCCAACGCAACGACAGAAGCATTCTCCCCTCCCGCCATGCAATAAACTTTTCTTTCGTCAACAAAAACCGACTCGGCAACCCCGAAGAAAGGTTTCTTACCCTCGTATTTATCAAACGTATTAACGGCCCACTTCTTTTCCCCCGTTTCAAAATCCAGACAAACAACCTCCCCGAGCCCCGTCATAAGATAAGCACAACCGTCATTGATCGTCGGCGTAGTCCGCGAACTGTCATAGTTCCTGTACCATTCGGCGCCGTAAGGTTTCCGCCAAACAACATTGCCGTCAAGGCCGATCTTGGAAAGAACCCCCTCTTTTTTATTGATTATGCCGGTAATATAAATATACCCCCCGGCGACAGACACGGTAGAAAACCCCTTGCCGATCCCCTCAACCGACCAAACAACAGAAGGCCCCCCGTCCGGCCAGCTCTTAATAAGCCCCGTATCAGGCGACAGATTATCCCGCCTCGGACCATGCCACTGACCCCACTCACCGCAGAACCCCGAACCGGCAAAAACCAGAATACAAACAAAAACAAAATAATTAAGACGCATACAAATATCCCTTAAAAGAACCGCGATCATTATAATAAAGCAAAGGGAAATATGCAAGCCCAAAACACGCCGGCATGACCTGGTGAGCGAGTTTATTTAGGGGCAAATTAATGCGCCTTAAAAATGCCGTAAGACGTGACACAGAAGCGCGAGGGCGCAAGCCCTCCGAATAAAACCCCAAAAAAACAGTAATAACGCTAAAATTTAGGAAACCCCTTCGGTAATGCTAAATCGCTACTAAGGCGGATGACGAAATTACAATGTTATTGGTGATATAAACTGTTCCGGTGTGAGAACTTAGACTCTGCCACTAAAAAATCTCACTCACATGACCTGCCCGACCAA
>JAIPFN010000252.1 GCA_021736615.1 Phycisphaerae bacterium
AGAAGACATTTCAATACACAAAATCATCCGTGAAGCCCCATCAACTCGCGTTTCCTCCGACGCCCTGACCGGCCCAACCCAGATAATTCGTTTGGCATCCTCAAATACGACAATATCTCTTCGTAATTGATAACTAACCCTCTCTGCCGTCAAAAACTTACCAACTTTTTTCTCTCCTGTCATTCCGATAGGTATAAACCTGTCTCCCTTTTTACGCTTTCTCGCATAGATCGCCCCTGCGATCTTATCCATGTCGAACCATTCGACATTGCCGGTTTTTTCAGCGATAAATTTCCCCAGATCGCAAACAGCGGCATCCAATATTTCCGCTCTGATCTCAAACCCGCCGAAGTCAACCGTACCCGGGATTTTGATCATAACTGCATTCTGTTTGTCTACCGCCTCATCGGCCAATGCGGCAGGGGGGTAGAAGATAATTTTTCCAAGTTCAAGCATTGCCGTAAACCCACCCGGCAGTTCGATAACTTTCCCGCCATCACCTGCAAGCAGACCAATGATCTTTTGATAGTGCTTGCGGGTAACGTCCCTCTGTCCGCACCCGACCTTCACCAAAGCCATGCGAATAACCTCAGCCTGAATGATCGGCAACTGTCCTTTCAAGGCGACGCCATCAACAGAAACACCACCGCAATCAAACTGCTCAAAAAGCAGGTCGTGACTTTCGATCTTCCTCTCGATCCTTTCATAAAGTTTTTGACAACTACTCGATAGTTCGCAAAGTTTTCCCGTTAAAGATATGCCGCTCTGCTCCTGCAAATAAGGAATAAGCAAATGCCGGATTCTATTGCGCGTATAGTCAATCTCATCGTTAGTATGATCATGCCGCCAGCCGATACCGCACTTCTGGCAGTAGGCGACAATCTCCTCCCTGGTAACACAAAGCAGTGGCCTGATATACCTCACCGGCCGGTCATTAATCTTGAAAATATTTTCAGGCTTAATCCCGCAAAGCCCTTTAAAACCCGTCCCTCGTCCCATTCTATAGATCACTGTTTCGGCGTTGTCATCAGCATGGTGTGCCGTCGCAATCCGATCGCAGTCAAGAGAATCCGCCATTTCCATCAGGCATTTAATTCTGAGATCACGAGCCGCCGTCTCTATCGAAAGTTTGTTTTCCCTCGCATATCCTTTAACATCCACAGACCTGGTAACACACCGCAAACCAAGCTCTTCGGCAAATGTTTTAACGAACTCCTCGTCCCCGTCAGAGTCGCAGCCCCGAAGGTTATGATTGATATGTCCGACAAAAATATCGCAGTTAATTTTTCCATCATCATTAAGTCGTTTAAGTCCATGCAAAAGCGCAACAGAATCAGCACCACCGGAAACAGCAACAAGCAGCCTGCCGCAATCCGCCAATAACCCAAAAGACAAACAAAACTCAAATATTGTTCTCAAAAAAGAATTCAAAAACCAACCCACACCTTACTCTTTACACCTTACACCTCACACCTCACACCTCGCACCTCACACCTTACGCCTTACACCTTACGTTTTTCGCCTTACACCTTAAGCAAAAAAGGCCTGCTCAAATAAATGAACAGGCCAAAAGTATTATTATATTGAATAGTCTCGGCCGTAAGGCTGAATCATTCATTAGACATTATACAATAATCATTATTCATTTTAAACTGGCCGATAGGTCAGTTTAATCGGGATTTCATTCAACGTCTTCAATCTTAACTTCGTCGCCTGGGACAGCCGTTGTGTCGTTGTCGAGTTTTTTGTCGCCTGCTGTCAACTCAAGGATCCTGGTCTTTGCGTATTCGACATTATTCGGGAACTGCTTTTCATATTTGAACGCAAGCTGATAAAGTGCAAGTGCATCTTCCTTACGGTTAAGGCGTCTGTCCATTATATACGCCGCTCTCGAACGCGCCGGATACCGCGTATTTACGTTCCACTGGAACGCTCTCTGATAGTAAACCACTGCGATATTATAATCCTTAAAGTGGTCATATATTCGCCCGGCCCTGTACGCCGCATCGTCGATTTTATCGCTGGTCGGATACAACCCGATGATTTCGTTGTACTTGCTCAGAGCAAGACGCAGTTTGTCTTTGTCGAAAACTACGATCAGTGCGGTCGCATCTTTATAGATCTTTTCAGCTTCTGCAAACAAATCGTCGGCTTCGACGATCAGGTCTATGGCTTTAAGGTCAGGGTCTGCGATAATAGCTTCCATAATGTACTTGTACTTACGCATTGAGTCAAACGATTTCAACTCGGTTCTTGCCCACGAAAGCTTCATCTGATCGCCGGTTTTGGCATAGTATTGAACGAGTTTTTCCAGGTATGCCCGGTAGGTGTTACGATACATAGCCATCTCTTCGACCAGGTCAACCTCGGCCGGTTCAGGCATCATATAGGTTTCGGGTGCTTGCGTTTCTACGAATTTCTCTGCAGGTTCCTGAAAACGTTTATCAGGGTCCCCGCAACCAAAAGTAAATAACATTACTAAAGTCAGTACTGTAAATCCAACCATCTTAGACATAATAAACTCCTTTTTAATGCGACCTAAGCGATCTAAAACAATAAATCATTTCAATTATGCACTAACAATAACATTTCCAATAAATATGTCAAGCCTAATAAAACGAAATATTTAACCATCTTCGTAGCGGGGGCTTCCAGCCCGCGGTTAAAAAAGTATCGCCGAAGGCGGTTTCCTCTTTTTCTTTCACCCATACTGTTATAATCACCACTCGGCCTCTTTATATGGCCCGATAGGCCCGTCCGGTTTGGGTTTTGGACGCGATTTTATAATAGCCTCTGCGATAGCCACATCGCTTTGTTTTGTTATTTTGATATTGGAGTTGTCCGTTTCCACTATCGATACTTCCCTGCCCAACGCCTCAACCAGCCCGGAATCATCGGTTATTTCGCTTTTATCGAGGTTTTCAAGGTTTGCGTAGGCCTTTTTAAGTAGTTTAGCATCGAAAACCTGTGGAGTCTGAGCCTCATACAGCTCGCTTCTGTCAACGGTTTCAACGATTTTACCGTCTTTTACCTTTTTTAACGTCGCAACCACCGGACACGCCAGCATCGCCGCTCCGGTTTTTTCGGCTTCTGCGAACACTTTGTCTACCCATTCATTCGTCAGGCAGCACCGCACCGAGTCATGCACGGCTATGAAATCTATATCGTCTTTCATCAGTTCCATCGCTTTGGCCACAGTCTCGAACCGCTCGCCGCCGCCATGGCAGAATTTCGCCCCCATAAAGCTAAGCGTCGGCCCCCATTTAATCTTTGCCATTTCTTCTTCTTCCGGCGGTATCGCGATAAGAACCTGCTTAACGTCATCCCGATCGGCAAAAAAGTCAACACTCCGCAAAAAAGCGGCCCTGCCGCCCACCTCAACAAAAGGCTTCTTCTTAGCCCCCCCAAACCGCGAACCGGACCCGCCGGCACAAATAATAACCCCAAAATTACCCATAATAGCACCTCAAAGTAGGGTGTGCTTCAGCACACGCCGTTACGTAATGTCGGCATCCTGCCGACAAATCTGTTAACTAAAATACCCAATAACATACCAGGAAAAAGGGGGACTGGCGCTGCCTGTCCCGATCTATCGGGGTTGCATTTTCATTTTTGCTTTTTTATATAATAAAAATCCGCACTACAATCTTTCAACTTCATGTTTTTTATTCGCGTTTTTTAATAACAACTTTCGCAATTCTTTATCTAACAACAAGTTACATTTAAACTCCCACAACACCAACTTCTGCCTTTTCACTCTTTTATTAGTGTCAATTGGTGTTAATTAGTGGTTCAGTTTTTTAGTTTTTAAATCCGCGTTATCGGCGTAATCCGCGGATCAAAACTCAATCCCCTTACGAGCATAAATATCCCGCGAAAACGGATGCTTGATTTCCCGCATTTCCGTAACCAGGTCGGCAAGGGCGATAAGTTCCTCAGTAGCATCCCGCCCGGTCAAAACGATCTCGACCGCCGCATCGCGTTTTTCGACAAGTTCGGCGATCTTTTCGATGGTGACAAGCCCATGCCGCACGCAGAACACAACTTCGTCAAGTATAATAACATTGTACGCCTTCTGTGCCGCAGACGGTATGATCTCATCGAAAAATTCCTCGATCTCCGCCATAACAGTTTCACGTGTAACATGCTCATCAAGAGATTTTCGCATATCCCACTTATCGTTGACGGTTTTAAGCGTGATACTTTCGATCCCTTCGAAAGTTTTACGTTCCCCAAGCTCAAGCGACGCAGGCTTAAGAAACTGGCAGAACAAAACCTTATTGCCATGCCCAGCCGCCCGGACAGCAAGCCCGATAGCAGCAGTAGTCTTACCCTTACCGCCGCCGGTATAAATTTGTACAAGTCCAGTAGTAATCATGGACAGATTATATAAGCAAGCGCAAGGAATGTAAAGAAAATACAAAAAACAACTCAAACATCACACAAAACAAAGCGCACAAAAAAACCCGCATTTATGCGGGTTATATAAAGCCTCGGCCGAAAGGCCGAATCCTAAATTCGTAATTCGTAATTCGTAATTAGAAATTCGTAATTCCAAACTGACTGCCAGGTCAGTTTGGCCCTAGATGCACATTGCCTCCAGTGCTTCCATAGCTTCGTCGATCTCTTGATCGATCCTGAATTCAAGTTTTTCCGGCTCTGCAGGGTTAAACGGCAGTGGTTCGGCGAATTGAACGGCGATGCGTTTAACATGCGGCCCTTCGTCTGCGATCCGGCAGATGTGTCCTGTCTTTACGAAGTTTTCCATATCGAACGGATCCGATGAATGATGTCGAGGCACGCTGAAACGAGCTGTAATACTCTGCCCGTTCTGTGGGCACTTGTCAGCATAACAGGTAAAAGCGGCTCCTTTTCTCGATATATCAACCATCTGCCCCTGGGAGAGCATATCATCAAAGTTCTCAGCAAACCAAACCGGCCAGCTGTATCGAAGTCTACTTTCTGATCTGTTATTTATTCCGTTCATTGCAAGTCTCCAAAAAAACATTAACCATTGATAACCATGCAATCGGACAAACGGACATGCGACTTAACGAACCAATTTCTAAACTGGTTCCGATAACCATAATTGTATCACTAGTGGCTATGTCAAAATGGTCACAATACAGATACAGAGGGCAATGAAATGATGGTTGAGAAAAAAAACTGGATTTTTCTTTTTTTTGCGGAAAATCCTCAAAAGTTCAAGTGGAGTATTTAGGGTCCGATATTCAAAAAAACAATAACACAAAACTCCTAACGCCTTACCCCTCACGCCTTACGCTTTTCGCCTTTCGCCTCACGCTCCAGTTGTTTAACCGCCCGGGCGAAAACCTCTCCCCGCTGTCTGTAGTTATCGAACATATCATAGCTCGCACATGCCGGCGACATCAAAACCACATCCCCCGCCTCGCCCTGCAAGCTCGCCCTGACCACAGCCTCCTCCATCGACCCGACGATCTCGACATGCACACTCGTTCTCCCGGCGTCATGGATTGCCGCCGCAATAGCATCAGCGGTCTGACCTATCAGAATCGCCGCTTTAGCCCTTTGACCGATAACCCTGCCGAACTCATCGAATGCAAGCCGCTTATCGTATCCCCCGGCAATAATGATCTTTGGTTCCTTAAACGCATTCAGAGCCGCGATAGCACTATCCGGAGTCGTCGCGATAGAGTCGTCATACCACCTGACCCCATTGACCTCATCAATCAGCTCAAGCCGATTCGGAAGCGATTTAAAGGTCGAAACAGCCTCCAGTAGGGCGTCCTTATCGATCTTAAAATGGTCCGCCACCGCAAGTGCCCCGGCCAGGTTGGAAAGGTTCATATCTCCGGCCAATCGAAACACCCCGGCAAGCTCGCATGGCACATCCGCCGCCTTATAAGCATGACTGATCCGCCCGCTCTGTGCGCAGTACTTTTCGTACATCCCGTTAGTCACCGCATCTTCAGCGTTGAATATTGACACCGCAGGATCATCGCCGTCTGTTTTTTGAAATTCAAAGATAACCTCTTTCGCCTTGCAGTAATCTTCAAACCTCCCATGCCGATCAAGATGATTCGGCGTAAGATTCGTTATCACGGAAATATGCGGTGCCTTCTTGCTTCGCCCAAGCTGCTCCGCCTGAAAGCTGCTGATCTCAAGAACAACAATATCCTCACTTCCGATCTGACCAACGATCTCGAGCAGCGGCCGATTACCGATATTACCGCTAAGCCAAACCTTCCTCTCCGGCCGAACCGCACCTTCCAGAATATGCGCCGTAATCGCCGTCGTCGTACTCTTGCCGTTAGCCCCGGTAATCCCGACGATCTTCGCCGGACACAACTCAAAGAAAAGCTCGATCTGCGACGTCACCGTCTTGCCGGCGTTCTCGGCAAGCCGAACAAACTTATTATCCGGCCGAACCGCCGGGTTAACTATCACAATATCCGTATCCGAAGAATCGTCAAAGTCATCCCCCAGGTGATTGCCAAGATGGTAGGTAATGTCATAAGCCGAAAGCGTTTCGAGAGCCTCCTTAAGCGTATCCTCATCCGCCATATCCGTAACAACAACCTTAGCCCCTGCTTTGGCCGCAAACAGCGCAGAATCAACACCGCCCCCAAACTTACCAAGCCCCATAACCAAAACCGACTTACCGTCAAAACTTCTAATATCCATATCAAACACCTAATAAAAAATTCGTAGGGTGGGCCGTGCCCACGCTGTTAAAACAACAGTTTACAATCCAGGAAACAAACAGTCAACCCCCCAGCCAAAAAGCATTCTGCAAACGTCAGCGAGTTTTTTAATGGCAACAGAAGCGAGGCAGCGCGAGCTGCCCGAATTGGGGCAAAGATTGATAGAAAAAACGATTAACCGATCAATCCGCCTGTTTAAGCCACCTCCCGGCAAGCATTGCAAAGTCTTTAAGATCAACGACCCCGTCTCTGGATTTGTCGGCATTATCGCAGTAATTATTCGTCTCACTGCAGTCGTCAACCAGCCAGTTGCGGGCCAGATTTCGCAGCTCGTTAACACAAATAGCCTCAATGACCCACTCGGCATACGAACTGATCCTTACCGCGTCAAGGTAGTTGTAGATGATCGGGTTTCCTTCGCTGTCCGCTGGCATATAGTTCGGCATCGGCCCATTCGGATACTTCGGGAATAATTGCGGCGGTGATTCTTCTGTCATAAAGACGCTCATCGCAGGTTCAAAGCCAAAAGTGCCTCTGCTTAAGCCGATAACTTTCCAGCCGCCCGCTCCGGCAAGAAACCAGCCGCCCCCCGAGTCATGTTCGGCAATACTGCATTCGTAATCTGTCGCCCCCGGCGGGTCGAACTGGCTGACGAGAATATCTGAAGTGAAATAACCAGGTTCAGTTTCCGCAACTGCCTCGATTTGGTTTGTCCCCCATCTCAGTTCGATATTTCCTGGCCCTGTCTCCGGACCTTGCCAAAGATAACCGAATGTATAGTCCTCTCGCCGGTAGCGAATTTCAACCCTCTCGCCCGCACCTAATCCGTACCCGCCAAGTACGATTTCCTGTCCCTGTTCGTCGGCTTCATAATTTATAGACGCGTATTCAACAAGGTTGGCGTCGCTTAGTTCTACAACTCTAAGATCCGCTGTCGGGTGGTTGATGATTTTGCTGATTGAATACGATGTCCCTCCGATAGTTACAGCCGTTGAACTGCCGCCTCCCTGGTGTCTGGTAGTAATTACATAGTTAGGGGCAACCGCAACGCAAGAGGCATTACTTCCCCATCTGCCCACCACATCGTTGGCAGGCCGTTCGCTCCAGGTCAAAAGGTTTGGTTCGTTATCAGGGTGTAGAACAATCCCCTCAACCTGCCCCACAGGCAGATACAAAAAAAACACGGCAAAAACAAAAATAAAAACCCTTTTAAGGGCCATATTGTCAACCATAGCGAACCTTTTCAACACGAAAACACTAAGTCAGCAGTATACCATAATCAACAAGTTTTTGCCAGTAAAAAAAGTATCGGCCGCAAGGCCGAATCCTTGCCAAATCCCTAATCCCTAAAACCTAAAACCTAATCCCTAATCCCTAATCCCTAAAACCTAACACCTAATCCCTTCAAGTTGGCCAAAGGCCAATTTGATTATTTAGGCATTCCTGCCGCATATATTATCAGACCGCCGATAGCCATTGCGAGTATACCCATAATTCGAATAACGATCTTTGGTTTTAATGCCCACCACTCAAACATCTTCTTGAGTTTCACCCTACCCAGACCCAGCATTATCACTCCCGACCCGCCTGAGATCAGCCCCAGTATGATCATTATCAGCTTACGGTCGCAGCTTGTCGTCGCGATAAGCAGAAAAACCCCAACAGCGATCTTAAGCAGGGCGGCCAGATACATAAGTCGACCTTTGGCAAAAAACGCCGCCAACCTGCTGTAAACCTGCGGCTTAACCACAAGAAGAATACCTTCAAGCACGACCAAAATTCCAAATACTATTACAGCAACTCTCATGTAAAAACCTCCCAAAATCGTACCGCCGGCTTCCAGCCGGCTTTATTCCGTGCTGTCGGCATCCTGCCGACAGCCCCTGCGGGCAAGATGCCCGCAGAACGGGGTTTGGCAACAGCCCCGCAAGCGCAGGGATAATTAAAATAGCATCCGCCGAAGGCCGTTTCTTTAATTATACACTATTCAATATGC
>JAIPFN010000253.1 GCA_021736615.1 Phycisphaerae bacterium
GATTTTGGTATATCTGTTGGTTCGTTTCGGAATAGTCGGCAGCATGCCATTCCATGAGACTCTGCCTTTTTAAGTGCAGGTTTGGTGAAACCTGAACTTGAATATATAACACCAGTACTGGCTGATGTTGAATGCACTTCAGCAATAAAACTTTCTATATGTGTGATATCGAGCTTACGTTTGTAGTTTTTACAGCTTACAAGAATTGAAATAGGGATATGATTTCCTAGTTTGGCATTTATCCAGACATCAACCTGCCGTTGAGAACCAGTATCCTTGTCCATTACTTTGTGATCAAACAAAACTTCAGCAGATGTGCTAAGGGTGTTAGCAAATGCCCAGACATCTTTCTCAAATTGTTTACTTGATCCAGTCATATAAACTTAATTATTTCAAATAATAATGAGTTTTATAGTATGAGTAAGAAAACTACCCAATTATCTTCGCTTCTAAACTTTTCCTCATTTTCCTCGGTGGCAAAATAACCGCCAAAAACAAAACTGCCATAACAAAAGTTGTAAGCAAAACCCAACAAAACACCAAGTGCCATATATAAAAAAATAATCCGCGTAATCCGTGAAATCCGCGGATAAATCACTTCTCAATCGGCATAAAGATATCCCCAGGTTCCAGCCCCCTGCCGTTGGCAAAATCCTTATACTTCATCAGATTGCTGCCCGCCGGCTTCAGTTCCAGTATCTCCAGCCGCCCTTTCCCGCATATCACATGCAGATCCTCATCAAGCAAACCATACTGCCCCGTCGACTCTGCACCCTCGACAACCCGCGCCTTTGCGATAGTAACCCGGTAACATTTCCTAGTCTTCCCCGAAAAATAATCCGCCTTAACCCCCGGCCACGGCCAGAAACCCCTGATCTTATTATTGATAACCTCCGCATCCTGCGACCAGTCAATATACCCGTCCGCCTTTTTCATCTTCTTCGCCAAAGTCACCAAAGAAACATCCTGCTCCTCATAAACCGCCGTCCCCTTTTCAATCTGCTCAATAACATCCATCAAAGGCCGCGGGCTGATCTTCCCAAGCTTTTTATACATCGTCCCAGCCGTATCATCATCCCCTATCGGTATCGCCGCCCTGCCCAGCATAAACCCGGCGTCCATCTTATCAACCACCGTAATAATAGTGATACCCGTCTCGGCGTCCCCTGCCGCCACCGCCGCATTAACCGGCGCCGCCCCCCGCCACCGCGGCAAAAGCGACCCATGCACATTGATCGCTCCCTTGTCAAACATATTGATAATCTCATCGGAAATCTTCTGCCCGAAAGCGATAACAACGAGCATATCCCCATTACAATCGGCTATGTCCTGAACCATATCAGCCGAGTTAATATTCTCAGCCTCTACGCAGGCAACCTTATTTTTATCCGCCCATTCAGCAACAGCCGTCGCCCTTGGCTTGCACCCCCTGCCCGCCTTATGCGCAGGCTGAGTAAAACACTTTACAAGCTCAAACTCCGAATCCCGCAAAGCATCAAGACAACACAACCCAAAATCAGAAGAACCAAAAAAAACTATACGCATATTATTAGTCCGCCGAAGGCGGCATCCTCAATTCGTAATTTGTAATTCGTAATTCGTAATTATCCCCTCTGCTCATCACGCCTCATCCAACAATTTCTTAAGCTGCTTCCTCGCCCCAATCATCCCCAGCCGCCCAAACTTATCCTTAATAAGTGTCCCTTCAAGATGATCATACTCATGCTGCATCGCCCGCGCATAAAGCCCTTCGCCGACTTCCGTAAACTCTTTGCCGTCCAAACCCGTCGCGGTCACTTTACAAACAGTATTCCGCTTAACCTTGCCATAGATATTCGGCAGCGACAAACACCCTTCTTCGACAGACTCAACATCGCCGGAAACCTCGATTTCAGGGTTGATAAACACCTTCGCCCCTTCGCGCGTCCCATCCAGCGAGATAACAAAGATACGAAGATCAACCCCCGCCTGCGGCCCAGCCAACCCGATCCCCTTATTCTCCATCATAAGATCGATCATAACATCAACAAGCTTAACAATGTCATCGCCGATCTCCTCAATACGCCGAGCCTTCCCCGCCAGAACCTCAGCAGGAAACCGAGTCATACAACATTTACCAACATCAACCATATCTATAAAATCTCCTGCGTTCTTTAATCCGCAGATTACACGGATTTCTCTTTTATAAATCTTTTATACTTCAATGACTTCTGGCCAAAATTAAACAAAAGCCCAACTTTCAATCCAGTTGCTTTTAAATAGTTTAAAGTCTGAGCATGCTCATTGGTCGTTAATTCATTCAACGCTTTCAGTTCTATTAGAACCTTATTTTCAACCATAACATCACAAACATAGTTTTTGATCTTTACATTTTTATAAAACACATCGACGTTCTTTTGCCGTTCAAATCTGATATTTCTTAATTGAAACTCAACCGCCAAAGCTTCTTCATAAACATTCTCAAGAAAACCGGGCCCCAGCGTAGAATGAACCTCCATCGCAGCCCCGATTATTTTTCTAGTCAAATCAGAATAAAGTAAATCAGCCTCAACCAATCTAATATCCTTCAATTAATAATCCAAAGAAACACAAACCAAACTCAAAAAAGTTGTAAGCTAAATCCCACAAAACACCCAGGCCCATATTAATAAAAAAAATCCGCGAAATCCGCGAAATCCGCGGATAAAAAACCTCAGATTTTATCAATCAAACTCGTTCCCCTTGAAAGTCTGCCCAAGGTAGCTCTTTCGAACAAGCTCATTCTGAATAATATCCTTCGGCGGACCAGCCGCGATCACCTTACCGTGATCCATAATATACGCCTTATCGGCAACTTCCAGCGTGCGTTCCACATTATGGTCGGTAATCAGAATGCTCACCCCCGAAGAAACCAGTTGGCGAATCTCAGCCTGCAGCTCTTCGACCGCGATAGGATCGACCCCGCTGAAAGGTTCGTCAAGCAGAATCAGCGACGGGTTAGTAACCATAGCCCGCGCGATCTCAAGTTTGCGCCGCTCACCGCCGGAAAGAAACCTAGCCTGGCTCTCCCGAACCTCGCCAAGCCCAAACCGCTCGATAAGATCGTTCGCCCGCCGATGCCGCTCCCGATGCGTAATGGACATCGTCTCAAGTATCGCATGCAGATTATCCATAACGCTCAGCCGCTGAAAAACGCTCGGCTCCTGCGAAAGATAACCCATCCCAAGCCGAGCCCGCTTAAACATCGGCAGCTTGGTAACATTGGTCCCCTCAAAAGTCACCGTCCCGCCGTCGGGAACGATCATACCGATGCACATCCGGAACGACGTCGTCTTACCCGCACCGTTGCGACCCAGCAAACCGACAATACTACGCTGACCGACGCTGATAGAAACACCATCAACAACGGTCCGCCCGCCATATTTCTTTACCAATCCGTTAGTTTCAAGAAGTACCATAACGACCTTATTACTCCATAATTAGACAAAATTGCAACCGCCATTATAACACCAAAACAAACAGATGCAAACAACTCTCTAAAACCTTTTCAACCCGAACGCAAGAGTTTTTTTGAGCAAAAACTTATAGGACCAATCCTAAGATAATTTCTAAATACAACCCAACAAAACCCCATTATATTAAGCAATTTCCTTATTATGCCGAATATCCAGTTAGCCCGGCGATTTCGGAGTACCATACGCAAAAAAGTCTACTCCGAATTTGCCCAATACTGCACTATATTTTATACTTTAGTTATATAAGATTCTTTTGCGAGGCGTATCATGAGTAATGCACAAACACTGAATTCGAACGAAATATCGCAAGTTCTTGAAGAAACTATCGATACCGGCCAGACCTGCGTAATGAGCCACCTGACAAAGGGAAAATGGCACCGCATGGAGGTCAAAATCGACTCGATAAGCCGAAAATCACTCATGGTCGAACTCATCAGCAACCCCGCCGCCGGCGCAGACATCCAGATCGACCAGCCCATAGGCATGGCATTCGAGATCGACTTCACAAAATACCTCTTCGAGTCAAACGTCATAGGCTTTGAACCCGTCATAAACGAAGAGCAGATCGGCCGAATAATGATCAAAAAACCCCTAAGCATCGAAAAAATGCAGCGAAGGTCATACACAAGGGTACCCGTCCCCAACGAAATGAAGGTCAACACACTCTTCTGGCACAGAGGCTACAACGACAACTCAACAGACGTCCCCCTCGAAAGCTACTGGCAGGGAAGAATGATGAACCTCTCGGCCGGCGGTGCGCAGATCACCGTCACAAAAGAGCAATACGAAAACTTCAAACAGGACCAGTTCATCGGAATGCAGTTCACCCCCCTGCCCTATGAAAAACCCGTATTGGTCGAGGCACAAATTAAAAACATAGCCGTCACCCCCGACAATGACGAAATGATCTCACTCGGTATAGAATTCCTCGGCCTCGAAGCATCAACAGACGGCCGCGACAAACTCGACAAAATAGTAGAGACAATCGGAGTATACCAGAAGGGCCAGACAAAAATAAGATCCACCGAAATGGAAAAACTAAGCCGCCAATTCTAAATTTACTTCAACTTGTCAAGTATTCTCTTAGCATCCCTCTGTTGCGAATTTGGATAATCGGCAAGGTCCTGGAGCAACGGGAGCAACGGTTTGATTTTTTCTTTCATGACAACAATATCGTTAGCTGTGTTAACATATCGTACAAAATCCCAGATCGCCTGCACAACACTCTGCCTCATCTTAGGATCTTCAATATAATCCTTCACAAACGATAGGTCTGTTAGATCGCCATGTTTAAATACCGCACCCAACGCCTTTGACCGCATAACCTGATCGAGATTTTCATTTTTCAAAACTTCCTCGGCAAAGTTGAGCTCGACGTATTTTGGATCCAGCAATATATCTAAAATCGCCCACGAGTAAATACCCGGTGCCAAATAAAGTGCTTTGGTCAAAATCCTGCGTTCTGAGGCTGTGATACCTCCACTGAAATATCCTATATTAGCCGACAGATAATCACCTTGCTCAATGGCGGCGAGAACCTTATCGCGAAGATATGAGCCCAACTTAAGATTCGTCGGCAAGTATTTTACAAGGTCTTTCTTAGCTGCAGGCAGATACATTTGCAGCGAAAATAGCTTTTCGGCGATCTGCTTGCCGTTGTTTTCCATGTATTTCTTTCTGCTGCTTATCTCTTTGCGTACGATATTCTGGTACCACAGTCGCTGCTCGTTACCGGTATCCGGCATATATTCGGAATCTACAACCTGCGCAACCGCGGCAAGAAGTTTTTCATCGGGCAGGCTTTTAAAGAATCCCGCCATATTTACCTTGTTCGCAAAAACTTCCTTGTCAAGTCCTTCAAGCGGTTCATCAAGTTCAGCTGCAATTGCTTTTCTCAGGTCTACGCTCTTACCAGGCTTTGTTGTTACAATCGCTTTTTTTTCAAAATCTATCGCAGGCACAAGCACATCGAGCCACGCATAATCTATCGTTTCATACAACTCAACATAAACATCACCTTTATCAAGCGGAAAAACTGTTCTCACGCCAAGACTGCCGCCATCCCTGCTTACTGAACTGCTGCTCTCGTCAAGCATAAAGCGACTTCCTCGTTCTGTTTGGAATACAAAGCTCTTGACGACGCCGACATCGCCTTTGATAGAAAATGTAAGATAATTATTTTTCGCCTTATCACTCGTAAAGCTCATCCCCCCTGCCTCATACTTTGTTTCAGGCTTGATCTTACCAAGCTTATACAGTTTGCTCCCTCTTGCCCGAAGAGCCTTGACACGCACAACCGAATCACTAATTGAAGTCGCCGGCAAAGTTGGAAAATTAAACTCCAAAGGCAGCATAAAATGATTACTCTTCGGCTTCGGCGAAAAGTTGTTGATGAAATTGCGAGACAAATTCTGACAAGTATTCGTCAACTCCATTTCCTGCTCTGGAACATACCCGCCGCTAAGCAGTACCGGCTCACTCCACCCGACATAAGTAATACCTTTATCCTGTGGTATCGCAGCCTCAACAGTGATACCCAGATCTGACATATCAGATCGTGAAGTCTTATGAAGTGACCAGCTTGCCTCATGGATCCTTGCATCCAGCTTGACTACCGGATAACCCGCAAAATTACGTTTGATCTGTTTACGCTCAATCGTATGACCTTTAATTTCAAGCGAATCATCCCACTGACCAGCCACCGAATTGGGATCTGTTTCATGATAGAATCTAACGCTCTCTTTAGTGTGACCATTAACAATTACGATCTCGCGTATAGTAGGCGAAGCCTTCTCGCCTTTACGCACCATAGATCCCATACCACTGGCCGCTTTTCTTTTAATGCTGAAATTAAGCGCATCTTTAACTGAACTAAAATCCAGGCCAGACATTTCAAGCAGTTGAGCATTTTTCTTAACCAGCAAGCGGTTAATATCTGTAAAACTTATCTCAGCATGCACAGTAAGCTTTTCAGTGTCGAACTTATAGTTCTTGATCGTAAAGTGTGGCTCAGGAAACCATGGCCTGAATTTTTCTTCCTGGAAATCACAGCTGAAACCTTCAGAACCGAGCTGCTGGCGAAATTTGTCGCGCTGTTCATCGGTTGCGCGGTCGAAATTAATATCTAATACAACCGTACCGCTGCCATCAGGATTAACCGTAATAATAGTTTTGGATGACTTACACCCCGCCATGCAGATAAGTATCGATAATAAACATAACACTCTATTTTTTTGGGCCGACATACACATCCTCCAGCTTTAAAGTTTCAATCTCTGAACTTTTTTCAGTAATGATTTCAAAAACGAGCGTAAAAGGATCCGTCGGGATGTTTTCAAAAACAAGCTTACTCTTGCATACTTCCTTGCCGCTCTTATAGTGATCTTTCAACGCTTTAATTTTCTCATCCCACTCGTTGTCAAGTCTAACCTTTTTCCATTGCGACCCCAGCGACTTATACCTAAGCCCGTAATTCGTATCAAGATAACAGCCCATAATGTTCGCGGGGTCAACATCTAACGCAACTTCAATCGAAGGCATTGGATACGCCGCTGTGCTGCTGCCTGACTCAACATCCATAATTGCTATCACAGCTGGCGACCCATTCTCAAACTTTGCAATTGGCAGGGGTTTATTACTGTCTTTGATTTTTATTGGATGCGATACAGTTTTTATAGGTTTTGCCGTTTGAACCTGAATTTCAAGCAGATCGATGTTCTTTATCCATGGATTAGTTTCAGTAAATTTCAACTTAACCGGCAAACCCGGAGCATCACGACCCCACCTGTCCTGACCGGTAAAAACACCGGCTTCCTCACAGTCAAGTTCGGTTGTTTTTTCCACACCATCGATTATGAATTTGGAAATCTTCAACTTATCGTAAGAAAACGGCACTTCTAAATCACCTACCGGAACATACCCGTAAAAACGGCTGTTCAGCTTGTCATTTTCTTTAAGTATGTCAATATTACAGTAAAAATCGTCGATGTATGATACTTCTTTTTCTCGCATGCTGCGCTTTGCTTTTTTCACAAACAGCCTTGGTCGCATATCTGTTTTTATAGTTTCTGCATCAACACTCGCCCAGAGCAACTGATCGCCGATTTGGGAATCACGATAAACCTTCATCGCATCATTGTCAAACTTCCACGTAACACTTTTGCCCTTAATTTTCCCCCTATCATCGCAGGAAGGCTTCGCTGGAAAATTAACTGTAAGTTTATAATAGAATTGTTCCTCGGGTCCACTCATTCCCATTCCGTCATACTGGTTTTTTTCGCGATTAACAAATACAAAGAATTTGCCATCCTGATATTTAAAGCGGGGACCCATCTCTATCTTGTTTTCAAGAATAACAATAGCCTTGCCAAGATCGTCAAACGAATATGTGGTTACTTCAGCTTTCCCTTTGCCCTGGTAGTCTTTTATGAGATCATATCCAACGCATTTGACAGAACCTTCGGATCGCGACTCCATTTCTTTGGCCAGATCCTCGTCAGATATATCCAGCATCGATTCGGCATCGACGGCAGCTGAAACAACTTCTTCAAACTCACCGGGAAATTTGCATATCGTATATTTACCACTGCCGTCAGAATTGATAGTAATGACGATCTCCTCCCTGATGCACCCGGTGAAAACAATACACAACAATACACCCAATGTAACCCTTGCTAATTTCTTCAGAATAGCTGGCATCATTCAAACTCCCTTTTATGCATTATAAAATTCCACCTAAAGACGACTCGTTTATATTGACTTCATTTCAAACTTCCATCGGAAAATACTCAACCGCATTCTTATAGCTCACATTCTCAACCAACGCCCCAAGCAGCCCCATATCATCCGGTAAATTAAAGGGGTCAGACACCTTTTTCCCAGAAATCGTCTGTTAAACCGCAATAAACGCTGATTTTGCATTGCCAAATAAAAATAACTATTTAAAGCCCGTAGCTCAAACATGCGATTTATCCTTCTTAATACCCCAACAAGCTCCTGCATCCGTATATTTGCATCTCAAAAATTCACCCCTGACCGGTATCAACATATCTTAACCGAATTTCACCAGATTGCAAAAACAAAATTCCCGATAGACAATAGAAACCCGCCTCTGCTTACATGTTTACATTCCAGTAACCGCTCACGCTATTTATCCTGTTAATCACT
>JAIPFN010000254.1 GCA_021736615.1 Phycisphaerae bacterium
CGCCGATCTTCTGGATCGGTTTGATATCAAGGATGTCATCTACAACACCGATAAAGCATGCTATCGTACCGCCTGCAAGTATGCCAAGCAGCCACCGGAAAGCTGTGGGGAAAAACATTTCGTCCCTCAAACTGTACAATCCGGCAAGAATACCGACGGCAAGCCCGAAAAATATCCCGATCCCGCCAAGATAGGCAACCGGCTCCAGGTGGGTCTTAACCAGATTGTCAGGCTTGTCAACGATTCCCAGCCGGATCGCGATCTTCTTGCAAAGCCATGTCGCCGCAAAGGAACTGACAAAACCCGCAACGATAACCGGCCAGAATTGCACCACCCAACTTACCGGTCTGTGATCACCAATTATATTATCAAATATCATAATTAAATACCTGTCACTTTCAAACCTGTCACCTGTCACCTGTCACCTGTTACCTGTCACTTGTCACCACGCAGTCAACACCAGACCTCGCTGTCATAGCGTAGCATTTTCAGCTCATCTTTAAAGCCGTCCATCTCAATCCTCGGTTTCTTTCCGATAAGAAGTTGCAGTATCCACTTCGGAAAATTAGCACCGGACTTGATAGACAAAGGCACGCCGCCGCCAAACCTGGGGTTGATCTCGATCAGGTATATTTTGCCGCTGTTATTCTTGATCATTTGAACGGTAATAACACCCGGCCCAGCCGAAAGTGCTTCCACCGCTTTAGCCGCCGTCTCCATGATCTTGGGGTCTTTAACGATCTGCGCCTTGCTCACCTCGCCGCTTCGTACCTCAAGCCGCTTGCGGGGAACCACGCACCTCACCTTACCGTCAAAGTCAACAAACACATCGCAAGTAAACTCTTTACCGTTTACATATTCCTGCACGATACAGTTTGGCACGGTCTTGGCGTAGAATGAAAGCTCCATACGATTTCTAACGATAGCGCTTCCCCGGCTGGCATAACCGTCCCAGGGCTTTAGAAAGCACGGGTACCGCAGATCCTTTTTGCGAAGTGCGCTTGTAATATTCCATGTAAACGGCGTGCCGAATCCCGCACCGGAGAGAATACGGAAAGTCTCTCTCTTGTCCTGGCAGATGTCGATCACTTCCGGGGTTGAGATCAAAACAAAGCAGCCGAGTTTTTCAAATTCAGCCTTGTTGACGGCTAGCAGTTTAAGATCGAGATCGACGGTAGGGACGATCAGTTTGATATTTTCACTGGCGACGATCTCAAGCAGTTCTTTGAGGTAATCACTGTGGTTAACAGGCTTTACGATATACCCCTTGTCGCAAAGCTGAAGGGCTGGGCTTAGATTATCCGTACCGGTGCCTATGAAACGGGAGTCCAGTTTCAGTTGACGGGCGCTCTTGCGAAAACTGTTGAGCAAAGAAACACGCCTGCCGATACAGGTAAACATGATATTGAGCTTATCGCCGGTAAATGGTAGTTTGATCATAAAAAGTCCGTTTATTCAATAAAAATCAAGCATTTTCAATATACCAGAACCCTTGCCATTGTAAAGGTCCTGATACCTTGACAATCGGCATATTTGGGGTTATACTTTTGTTTTTACGCCGTTTTCGGCATTGTTTAATGTTAAAAGGAACTAACTTGTTTTATCGAGCCTTAAAAAGGGTTGTGGATTTTTGTCTGGCGTTTGGCGGATTGCTTTTTGCGTGGCCGATAATCGTCGTTATTGCGATAATAATAAGGGTTTCCAGCAAGGGGCCGGCGTTTTTTGCGCAGGAGCGGGCTGGCAAGGGCTGCAAACCGTTTACGATGTACAAGTTCAGGACGATGCGCACCGATGCCGATCCGTTCGGGGCTAGTCCGAAATCGGGCGCAGACCCCCGTATTACGCTAATAGGGCGGTTTTTGCGGGAGTATTCTTTGGATGAGGTTCCGCAGTTGTTTAATATGCTTCTGGGGGATATGGCTTTTATTGGGCCGCGGCCTTTGTATATGGCGCAGGCGGCGGAGTGGGATGAGCGGCAGCGACGGCGGCAGGAGGTTCGGCCGGGGTTGACGGGGCTGGCGCAAGTGTCTGGCAGGGGAGGACTTACGATTGAAGAAAAACTGGAGCTTGATGTCAGGTATGTTGAGACGGAGGGGTTTATGACCGATGTTAAGATCGTTTTAGGCACGTTCGGGGCTATTATTGGCAAGAAAGATATCTACGAAAAACGGTATTCAGAGGAAGAAAATACCCGCGGAGAAGGGCAATAAAAGACATTGTCGACATTTCCCACCTATGGTTTTTGGGGTTTTTGGGGCGAAATCCGGTCCAAATAACGTCAGAAATTTCCATTTTTTCACGTTTTTGCGCGCATTTTGGTCACTTTTGCGCGCTTTTTGTGCTTTTTTTATCGCTAAAAATATGCGATAACTAAATTCAACAAACCCATACTACCTTTAAACTGGGGTATATCGAGGCTGTTTTTGGGGTTGTTTTGCTTTCGTTTTTTTATCACCAAGGCATCGAGAAAGAGCTATTAGCGATTAGCAATTAGCTATTAGCTCTATTAAAGGATTTTCGGATTAAAAATATAAATTTAGCCATCCCGACGTGAACCCGGGACTTCGCTTTGCTCAGCAACGCAGATTAACACAGATTTTAAAAAGATAGAGTTTTAATTTTGGGTTGGTTTTCGCTTGTAGGTTCTGGGATTTTCAGGTATTCTAATTATTAGCGTTTGACGATTCTCTCTTTTTGCTGATCTCTGCTCACATTTGAATTTGAAAGTTACTAAATTTTTATTGAGGATTTTGGTTTTTGCGATAGGTTTGCAAAATAGAGTTTTTAATTGCCGGGTGGTTTTGCAAACAGGCATGTTACCTAATCCCCCGGAAAACTCTCCCGAAGCCTTAAAAAGTTAGAGCCTTAAGTTAACAGAGCCTTAAGTTAACAAGGAAATGAAATAATGGAACGCAAAATTTACTGGACGTTAGGAAAAAAAATATTGATCGGCTATGGCCTGGCACTGTGCCTTATTGTTGCGGTAATTGTATGGTCTTTGATTAATATGGTTCGTCTTGGCAATGCCGCTGACGCGATTCTCAGAGAAAATTACAAGAGTATTCTCGCAGCGGAAAATATGGTCGATGCAATTGAAAGGCAGGACAGTGCCATCCTGCTTGTCATGCTGAACTATCCGGATGAGGCGTTAAAGCAGTTTCGGGAAAATGAGTATCATTTTCTTCAGTGGCTTGGCAGAGCCAGAGATAACATAACCATTACCGGTGAAGAATCTGTTATTGAAAAAATCAATGACGGCTATTCAGAGTATCTGGTCTATTTTACTAAGTTAAGCTCGATGACAGAATCTGATGCAGGCAATGCCTCTGAGTTTTATCATGAGACAGTGCTTCCATCTTTTAAAGCTGTAAGAGCCGATTGTGTCCAGCTTAGAGAAATCAATCAGGAAACAATGTTCAATGCCAGCAGCAGGGCCAACAGTGTCGCAGATCGTGCCTTCTGGTCGGTTTTTACGGCCGGTTCAGTGTCTGTCATTGCCGGGCTTGGATTCAGTCTCCTGCTGGCGGGGCTTATCGTAAAACCGGTTCATCAGATTATTAATGCAACACAAAAAATTTCAGAAGGTGATTATGATATTCAGGTAAAAGCCAATTCACGTGACGAACTTGGAGTTATGGCTAATGATTTCAACCTGATGGTTAAAAAGTTAAAAGCCTATCGTGCTCTGAATGTTAAGCAGATAATCAGCGAAAAGCATAAAAGTGAAGCCATTATTCGAAGTATTGATGACGGTTTGATTGTATTAAATTCGGATTTAAAAATTGAAGACATCAATCCGACAGCCGCAGATATATTCAACAAAACTTCGGAAGAAATCAAGGGTCTTCACTTGCTTGAAATTACTAAAGATGAGAATCTGTATAATTATATTAAGCAGGCGTTTGAGACGGGAACAGTCAGAAAAGACCCGGACCCCAATGCCAATATACTGACAATTGAAAATGGGCAAATCCAGCAGTATTATCTTTTTTCCGCAACCCCTGTAGTTGCAGGAAAAGAATCAGTTATTAGTATGGTTTTGCTTCTTCGTGATGTCACCCGTCTTAAGGAACTTGACCGACTTAAAAGCGAATTCGTGATGGCTGCTTCTCATGAATTGAGAACACCGCTTACAAGCATGGGGATGAGTATTTCACTTCTGAAAGAAAAAGCAATCGACAAACTGAACTCCAAGGAGTCTGAACTTCTTCTTGCAGCCGATGAAGAGGTTCAAAGGTTAAAAGCACTTGTCAATGACCTTTTGGATATTTCAAAGATCGAAGCCGGTAAAATGGATATTGATTTTGATTCGGTTCCGGTCGAATTACTTTTTGAAAAGGCAGTCGGAGTGCTGAAAAACCAGGCCGAGGAAAAAGATATAGAGTTATCATGTGAGCCGGTTTCTGATTTACCGAATATCGAAGCCGATGTAAACAAAATAACATGGGTTTTGACCAATCTTATTGCAAATTCGCTTCGCTATACCGAAACAAACGGTGTTATTAAGCTTTCGGCAGAACAAGTAGGTTCCCAGATACACATTTCTGTCGCAGATAACGGGGCAGGAATCCCCTATGAATATCAATCGAGAATATTCGATAAATTTGTTCAGGTAAAAACTGAAAAGGCTCTTGGCGGGACCGGATTAGGATTGGCGATTTGCAAAGAAATTGTTCGGGCTCATGGCGGAACTATATGGGTAGATTCTCAGCCCGATCATGGAAGCAATTTTACATTTACCGTTCCTGTAGCGGATTAACTTTAATCGGAGAAATTAAAATGAAAGCGAATAAAATACTTATAGTAGATGACGAAAAAAACATCCGAATGACTGTAACCCAGGCATTAGAAGATATGGATGTTGATATTGACACGGCTGTTAACGGTGAAGAAGCTTTATCAAAACTGAAAGACGGTGATTTTGGTCTTGTGCTGCTTGATTTACGTATGCCTGGAATTGATGGTATGGAGGTACTTGACAGGCTCAGCAAGGACAGGCCTGACATTAAAATCATCATTGTTACTGCTCATGGATCGATTGATTCGGCGGTAGAGGCGATGAAGCAAGGTGCGGTTGATTTTATCCAGAAGCCTTTTACTCCTAAGGAAATAAGAGAGTTGGTTTCTAAATTTATCAAAAGAGAGTCAACAGGCAAGGGAAAATGCCAGGATTATGATTCATGTCTGAAACTTGCCAAACAGTGCGTTAAAGACAAACATTTGAAAGCGGCTGTAGAGCACGTCAAAAAAGCCATATCTCTGGATTCATCTCGACCGGAAGCGTTTAATTTTTTAGGTGCATTGTGTGATATACAGGGCGACAGACTTGAAGCTCAAAAAAATTACAGGGCAGCTCTTTCGCTTGATTCAACATACAAACCCGCCCGGGATAATTTGAGCCGTTCTACTCATTCAAATCCTAATGCAGTTAAGAAAATTATACTAGATGAAAAGACATCCTATTAATAACAGGTGATAAAAATGGCTTTGAATGGTAATTTGTATATTGTCGTAATTGGATGCGGCAGACTCGGTTCATTACTTGCAAATAAATTAAGTAATGCCGGCCACACCTTTGTCGTGGTCGATGTCAACAAAACTGCTTTTGATGCGTTGACTCCGGATCAGTTCAGCGGTTTCATAATAGAAGGTGACGCAACTGAGTTCGCCGTCCTTAAGCAGGCAAAAATTGATAAGGCCGATGTCGTAATTGGTGCAACTCATGATGAAAATGTGAATATCATGGCTGCTCAGATTGCTAAAAACAGATTCAATGTCCCAAAAGTATTTGTCAGAATTCTCGATCCTGAGAAGGAGACTTTCTGCAAAGCCATAGGTATTGAATGTGTATGCCCGACGACAATCGCAGCAGAAAAAATGATAACAAGCTTAGAACAAAGTCCGGAAAGTTAACGGTGTGAATATGGATATAATAATTGTAGGCGGCGGCAAAATTGTTTACTTTCTGGCCAAAGCTTTTTTCTCAAAAGGTTACAATGTGACCATTATCAACCGCAAAAAAGAAGAATGCGGCTGGCTTGCAAGACGTTTGAAGGCAACGGTAGTTTTCGGCAATGCAACCGATCCGCATATCCTTAAAGACGCAAAGACTTATTCAATGGACGCGGTTTTAGCAGTTACTCCGAATGATGAAGACAATCTGGTTATATGCCAGTTGGCGAAGTTAAATTATGGCGTAAAAAGAACGCTTGCTTTAGTCAACGACCCTGACAACGAAAAAGTATTTCAGGAACTTGGCGTCACAACTGCTTTTTCAACAACACATATCATCTCTTCTCTTATTGAACAGCGTATCGGTTTGGAAGATATTGTGGGCCTGTTTTCAGTAGCAGACGGGAAAGTAAACGTTACTGAGGTAGTTTTAAAAGATAGTTCGCCTGTAGTTGATGCTTCACTGATTGAATTAGAACTTCCTGCTGATTCGCTTATCGCGTGTATTTTAAGAAACGGCAGCACTATTATCCCGCGAGGCTCTACTAAATTACACGCACAGGATCGACTTGTACTAATCACAATGCCTGAGAACCACGGCCAGGTTTTAAAATTCCTGACCGGCAGCGAAGTATAGGGAAAATCAATCGTGAAAGAAAAATACGGACTTAGACAATCATATTTGAATATTTCTTACTATACCGGCCTGATTTTAATTTTAGCCGGCATTTTGATGCTTTCACCGCTGATGTGCCTTTTTTTCTACCCTGAAGAAGTCTCTCGGATGTGGGGTTTGGTTGTTCCGGCTGTTGGACTGTTGGCATTTGGCGTATCCCTGCGGCTCTTGTTCAGGAACAAAAACGGTCAGTCACTTGACATTCAGCAAAGTGCGGTCATTGTTGTTTTAAGCTGGCTGATTGTCTGTCTTTTTTCCGCCTGGCCTTTCATGACCTTGCAAAATCTTAGTTTTACGCAAGCCGTATTTGAGTCTGTCAGCGGTTGGACCACAACAGGCTTATCTGTTATTGATGTTGAGCAATCCAGCCATTTGATTTTGTTATGGCGAAGTATCATGCAGTTGGCAGGAGGCGCGGGACTTGCAATTATAATGCTTGCTACCATAGTCGGCCCCATAGGCCCTGCTATGGGGATAGCAGAAGGAAGAAGCCAGCAGCTGGTGCCTCAGGTACGCCATTCAGCAAAAATAGTGATGAAGATTTATGGCGTTTATGCGATTACAGGCACAATTGCATATTGTATTGTCGGCCTTGATCTTTTTGATGCGGTCAACCACACCTTCGCAGCCATTTCAACCGGTGGTTTTTCAACCAAGGCGGAAAGTATAGGCCACTGGAACTCCATTTCAGTCGAAGCTGTGACCCTGGCATTAATGATATTGGGCAGTTTGAATTTTCTGACAGCTTATCTGCTTTTTCACGGTAAAACTAAGGCTGTCTCAAAGAACGGTGAAGTCCGTTTCATGCTGCTTATGATTCCATTATGTTCAGTTGCATTATTCTTTCTTGTTTGCACGAGCCTTTATCCAACGTTGTCAAAAAGCGTTCGTGTGGCTGTTTTTGAGACCGTTACTGCCTTGACTACAACGGGCTTTTCAACAGTTGGTTACGGCAGCTGGAACTCATTTGGTTTTTTGCTGATGATTATGTTAATGCTGATTGGCGGCGGAACCTGTTCGACTGCCGGTGGTATCAAACAATACAGGATATATGTTTTGTACAAATCATTTGTCTGGGAGATCAAAAGTTTTTTCCTGCCCCGAACCGCTGTCGAGGAAAATTACATCTGGCAGGGAGAGCAAAAAGATTTTATCAGTGACAGCAGAATAAAACAAATCGGGATATTCGTATTTCTCTATTTGGCCACTTATATCATCGGCAGCCTTATCATCGCCTCGACCGGCATTGGTCTTAAAGAATCATTGTTTGAGTTTGCATCGGCACTGGGAACCGTGGGATTATCAGTTGGAGTGACCGGTTCACATGCCTCGCCTGTTATTTTGTGGACTGAAATATTCGGAATGCTCCTGGGGCGTCTGGAGTTTTTTGTAATAATCACAGGAACAGTGAAAATTATCAGAGATATTCTACCAAAATGAAACGCTCGAAGCGGTTAAAGAGCTGACGGTTGAGTTTGATTTTGATAGCTTTGATAATCTGATAAATGTCAGCGGTGCGGGGGCGGGGTGTGATATTCAGATTTGGCCGGCAATACCTCAGACGCATGACGGCTGGGCGTTTGATGTGGTTTTTGATACGCCGCTTGGGGTCGGCGGCAGCTTTATAGGGATCAGCATGCAGGTGGATTATCTTGGCGGCGGGGATCCTTTAATGCAGTACTACGAAGTTGTAGACCCGGTGACGTTTTTGACGATTGCGGATGGGTATACTGTTCCTGAGCCAGTAACACTATTGCTGTTAGGTCTTGGCGGGTTGGCGGCGAGGAGGAAACGGTAAGATTTTCGGTTTGCATTTTTTGGGGTGACCCTGCGAATGAATCGCGGGGCTAAAAAAGAGAGGGCGGGGGAAGCAATTACTAATTACGAATTACGAATTACGAATTACGAATTACGAATTTTTTGTTTAGTCGTGCGATGATTTAGAAACCGCCTTCGGCGGATACTATTTTTATTCGCGGGCTGGAAGCCCCCGCTACGGGGT
>JAIPFN010000255.1 GCA_021736615.1 Phycisphaerae bacterium
ATCCCCGATATAACCCATCTCGTTGCAAATTTCGATTATCCTCATTCCTTTAGGCGCGGCGTCTTTTGAACCGCTTGCTCCTCTTTTGACTACGATAGCAAGTGCCAGTTTCCTGTCTGACTTGTCCTCGGCAAAAGCGGCGAACCAGGCGTTGTATGGTTTTTGAGTCGATCCGGTTTTTCCGAATACCGTTATGTTTCGCTTAGGGAACTTTTCGTCATATTTGAATTTTTTATTTGTGTAAGCATCATGTGCGGTTCCGCCGCTTTCATAGACAACCGCATGCATCCCGTCGCGAACGGTATGAAGTGTCGAACTGGAAATTCCAAGCGGGACAGGGCGGTATTCTTTGTTTTCGGTATCGCCGATAAACAGACGCGGGTACTGAAATGTTCCTCCCCGTGCAAGAGTTGCCATCGAGTTTGCAACCTGCAAAACGGTTACTTGCATGGATGCCTGTCCGATGCCGAATCGTCTTTTCTCAAAGCTCTTCATCGGCGGCAGATCATGTATACTGTTGATTTTCCCTGGCATCGGCATCCCGGTCCAGATTATTCCTTCTGATTCGGTAAGCTCACGGTCTGCCGCTTCGCTTTCGGTACGTTTAAGTTCTTTAAGCAGGCCAGGATAATTAGCCGGCATAAGTGTTTTATGCCCAAATCCGAAGTTGTAGAGCCAGTTTTGTATGGTCTTTGATGGCATCTTGTCGGCAAGGATCGAGAAGTAAATATTGCAGCTTCCGCGAATAGCGTTTCGACCGATATTACCGCCTTCGCCTGCCCATCGGTCGTCGTGATTGTAACGGGAAACACGGTGGATCATGCAGTCGGGAAAGCCGGGTTTCGGATCTCCGCCGTCACAATGGAAGACAGTATTTGCCGTCACTTCCCCGGTTTCCAGTCCCATTGTCAAAAAGATGGGTTTGATCACCGAGCCAGGCGGGTATGTTTCGTAGAGTGCTTTGTTCCAGAATGGATGTGCTTTGGAGTTCATGACTGCGTCATAGACTTTCGACTTTCTTATCTCTCTAAGGTCGTATGTCGGTATCGAGGCCATCGCGAGTATTTCACCGGTGTCTACCTCGATCACTACGGCTCCAATTTCGGCATCGGGTTCGGGAAAGATTGTCTTGTCCGACAGATATTGTTCGATGCGGTACTGCAACTCGATGTCGATGGAAAGGTGGATGTCTTCGCCGTATATTGTTGGTTTTCTGCTTATCGGTTCGTCGTCGTCTTTGCTGTATCTTACCTCGCCTCGTCTGCCGTGAAGGATGATCTCACATGCTTCTTCGATTCCGCTCTCACCGGAATAATCCTCTGCGCTGTAGATAGAGTAAACGTCTTTCGGAAAGAGGGCGTTTTCATCTGCTTGTGCCGGGTTGACCCAGCCGATCAGTTGGCATGCGGTTGATCCGTATTGATAAACCCGTTCGGTCATCGGGACGATCTTTATGCCTTCCATTCCGGTGAATTCTTCCTGTACCTCAAGCAGCTGCTGACGGTCTGCGATCTCGAAGATAGGGTGGAGATCGTACATTTCCTTGAGATCCTCACTCAAGGCAAGTTTACAACGCTCAACGTTGGGATCCGATGTTGGATACATAGCGACGAGATGTTCGTTAAAATCTTTCATCGCCATTCCATAGGGGACCTCTTTTTTTTTCTCTTGATACTCCAGGTACAACTCCGATTCAGGAAATTTCCTTTTCCATGCGACTACTTCGCGAAGCTTCCATATCCCCCTGTTGATTTTGCTGATTTGTTCCCTTAGTTTTTCAGGGTCAACATTTAGCAGTGTAGAGCATTTTTCGATGGCATCGTCGATGGCATCGGTTTCTTTTTTATATTTAACATGCATTTCTTCTCTGGTATCGTCAAAGCTCTTGCCGTCTTTCATATTATTATAAATTGTAGCTTCCCAGAAATCCGGATCACGATATTTTGTCAACTGATAACTGATCTTCACATAAAACTGCGGCTTATCGATTGCAAGTTCCTTCATGCAGCGGTCATAGATAGAGCCTCGAACTGTCGGTAGCTGCATTGGGTCTTTTAATCGGTCGTCCCGGATTTTCTCTCTGGCTTCGGTTTTGCCGACAACCTGCATATACGCCAGCCGGGAAAAGCATACCGATACCGCGATAAAGCAAAGGAATATAAAAAAATATAGTCGTTGTTTATACATTGGTTTACCGATTAACCGTTTGGTATCTAATTTTTCATTAAAACAGTCTCGGCCTTCAGGCCGAATCATGCATTATACATTATACAATATGGAACATCCCGGCTTTACGTCGGGAATCATTATTCATTTCAAAATGACCGATTCGGTCATTTTGAGTTATCTATCGTTCTAATTTTCTGGAATAGCGGGGCGGGTCTATTACCAGTATTTCAATTATCGCCTTCAGGAAAAACCAGACGAATGGCCCGATCAACGCTGAATATAATGATGTCATTGCTATTACCGTAAAACTGTTTAGCGTGTTTCCGGATTTGTTGTATATCATCGCTTCTGCCATTGTCGCAGCCAGAAGGCCCGACAAGAAAATGCATATCGACTGGTAAATCAGCCTTTTCATAATGACCGAGGCCTGCAGAAACGATATCGCCGTTCCAATAATCCCAAAACTTACCGTGTGCGGGCCCATGACCATCGACGACGATGAGATGTCGGCGGCAAGGCCTATGGCAAATGAGCACGCGATAGCTTCGGCCGTCTCACAATTGATCGCAAAGAAAACCATAACTACAAGCATCAGGGCTGGCTTGATATTATAGTCTCCGAAAGAGATAAAGTCCATCAGCCCGCTTGACCCAACAAGCATGAAGATCAAAAGGACGATGATAAAAGGTATCCATCTCATCTATTTATCCTCATCGGTGCTGGAAGTTTTCATGTCGATGACCACAACGCCGACATCTGTCAGCGACCTGATATCGATGATGGGAGTGATGGTGATGTCCCAGAGCATAGGGGCCTGATCGTCGGGGTTGATGTCGCTTACTTTTCCGACTACCAGCGGAGTATCAAGAAAACCCGGTTTAACCTTTGCGAATACAAAATCATTGATTTGTATATCGAATTCTTTACGGGTCATAAGGGGCATCTTTGCCTGCATTTTATTGTTGCCCTTGATCTGCCCTTCAATGTCTAGTTTTATACCGTCTCGCCAGATACTTGCCATCAGATAGTGATTGGCGTCGGTGACCAGTTGAACTTTCGACATTGTATTTGAAAGTTCGCTGATGGTCCCGATTACGCTGGTGCTTGAATTGTCCTTGCGGTCATGTCCCGCTGAAAGGACGTACTGACCTTTCTTAAGACCATCGGCCGAACCTTTGTTGATAATGATCTCGTTTCGCTGGCCTTCTTCGATGACCTTGCTGATCCTGGCTATAACAATAGCCGGTCCGGGCATCGGCGGGTTCTGACGAATGTGTGCCAGGTTAAGGTTGTCCTCGGTAATTTCCCGGAGTCGGCTCTGGAGGAATGTATGTTCGGCAATCAGTTTGTCGTATTTGGCTTTAGAAACGGTATCGTCTTTAGACGGATTTGACCTTGGAATGAGATTCAGCAGGGGGCTTGTAATTTTGACGAAAAAGAAATTGATCTTAGCTGTCTGTTCCTGCGGCAGTAAAAGTAGAATATTAGCGCCGATAAGAAGGGCTATGAAAGCTACCCCGCTGGTAAATTTGATCTTATTCCTCGCCATACGATGAACTTAATATCTAATTGAAAATTTGACAATCAATAATAAATAATAACTAATCAATAATAAATCGACTAGTCCCAGCCGTAACCGTTCTGGTCCAGCGTGTCTTTCCACAACTCCAGATTCTCCAGGTAAACACTTGTCCCGCGTGCCACACATGACAGAGGGTCTTCGACCGTAATAACCTTAAGCCCCGTCGCGTTAGAGATGACCGCGTCCATGCCTCGAAGCAGAGATCCGCCGCCGCAGAGATGGACGCCGTTTTCGATGAGGTCAGCGGCAAGTTCCGGCTCTGCTTTTTCGAGTGTTCGCATGACGGTTTCGATTATGCCTGCGATAGGCTCGCGAAGTGCTTCGCGAATTTCCTCGCTGGTGATCACGATTTTTCTAGGCAAGCCCGATATAGTATCCCGCCCGGCGACTTCCATTGTCAGTTCCTGTTCCAGCGCCGCTGCCGATCCGATCTGTATCTTGACCTGTTCTGCACGAGGTTCGCCGATCAGAAGGTTGTATGTGCGTTTAAGGTGGTTTATCAGTGCTTCGTCGAAGTTGTCTCCGCCGATCCTTATCGATTCGCATGTGCTGATGTCGGCAAGGCTCATGATGGCAACTTCTGTGGTTCCGCCGCCGATGTCAACGATCATAGATGCCGTAGGCTCTGTTATCGGAAGACCGGCACCTATACCGGCGGCCATCGGCTCGTCGACCAGGTAAACTTTGCGTGCACCGGCTCGTTCGGCACTGTCGATTACCGCTCGTCTTTCGACGGCCGTAATTCCGCTGGGAACTGCGATGACAACGCGGGGACGTACAAGGCCAGTTCCGCCGTGTACTTTTCTGATGAAATATCCGAGCATAGCTTCGGTGATCTCGAAGTCGCTGATTACTCCGTCTTTCAGGGGGCGTATCGCTGAAATCGAACCGGGGGTTTTGCCAAGCATCTCACGTGCGACAAGGCCTACAGCCTCGCCGTTGTTTAAGACGATGTTGGTTCCCTTACGAACAGCAACAACAGAAGGCTCATTTAATACAATCCCCTCATTCCGAACGCATACGAGGGTGTTACAGGTACCCAAATCAATACCCATATCCATGCTGAACCAGCCCAGAATTGTGTCGAATATCACTGTGACTCCCTTCAATTGTCAGGATAATCAAAAACTAAGAAGCTATCCAAAGAAACCAGGCCTGTTAGCATAGACACGATGTCTATAAACCACGTGCAACAGCTATCTTAAAGATTTCTCCGTAATTTGCATAGCAAGTGTATGCGATAAAAACCGCTGACGCAATAACAATCCCTGTGCTCAGCGCTAATATTGCGGTAAAAATATCACTTGATGGTTTAAATGTTTTACTTGGTTTCATAATTACAGCTCGTTACTTACGGTATCGCCGATTCTCGGCTGACCAATTTGAAGTTCGATAACGCCCGCCGATTTGTTTGTGTCGACATTGGTTATTTTCACATTACAGATAAACTCATCGCCACGAGTTACGTGGAAGACGCTGTTCCTGGCCACCCCGTCCGCTGAACCCAGCGAAATCGTAACGAGTTCAAGATTTGCCGATATACCGGATACCAGGCCTTTCAGAGCTGTATTTGTCGGTGCCGCCAGTGCTTCGTTAGCGTAATCAGGCACACGTGTGACGACTCTGTCTTCAAGATTGACTTTTTTGCCGCTGGTAGACATTTGCGCTATCTGATCGTCGTACATAGACTTTGCTTCGGTCAGATTTTTGACCTTTGCGTTAAGCTTTTGGATATTTACGATCTTCTCGGACTGATCGGCTTCGATGATGTTAAGCTCGGCCTGGAGTTTAATAACTTTTGCAAGCTGCTTGTCCAACTGATCTTGAGTCAGTGCCCGTGTCGCGGTTTCGTTTTTGAGAGTGCTTTCGAGACCTGCCAATATCCCGTTCATAGTGTTGAACTTGATCTGAAGATCGTTTTTGGCAGTTTCGGCAATTTGACGGTTGACTTCCGAAGTGCTCAACTGGGCCTGGAGTTTCTGTATTCTTGTCTGCAGCAACTTTCGTTCCTGATCCGTTTGAGAGGATTTCTCCTGCAAACGCTGATCATGCAAAGCCGTTTCATCCTGATAGGCTTTAATTTCTTCGGCCTGGTTTTTTGCAAGCTCTTTAAAGTTGTCAGTTGTGGCTACAAAAGTTACCATCGTCCCCGAAAGAAAAATCGTTGACAAAGATAACAATACTATCAGGACTTTTGTAAGAGTACTCAACTTATTTGCTCCTTATGCTAGATTATACCACACATTTGCGGGTTGCCGCGAAATACGACCTATCCGTCGATATAATATCACCGTTGATTTTACATTATTTTGTTAGTTCGGTCAAGTTTTTTATGTTTTGAGTAAAAAAAAATGTCGGCATTACGCATTTTCAGGTTACTTGTGATTCTGAAAGGTCTTTTTAACGCTAAAAAAAGTGCGGGCGTTTTTCTATTTTGTCAGTAACAGGACTGCTTGAGCGGCCCTGAGTTGAAGATCCTTGTTACTTGAGTTTAGGAGTATGGGGATGTATTTTATTAGTTCAGGTCCACCGATTCTTCCTATTGCCATTGCCGCCAGCAGGTCCGCTTGCTCTCTTGATTTCTCATCGGCCGTGGGGCGAATAGTTGTAAAATATTGAATAACCTCGTTTTTCCCGCTAGAGTCTGACATTCTGCCAAGCTGTTCGGCGGCAAAAAGTCTTATTTCAGGCATTTCATCAGTAAGCATTGTCTTTATAGCCGCTCTTGAATTAGTGGTATCTGCTAGTCTCATGCCATTTATTCCGCTTATTTTGTCGTCTGCAAATTTACTTACCAGTAAGGTCCAGAGCCTTTGATAGGTTGTTTTTTTGTCTATGTTCAGCATCGCCAATGCTTCAGTCGCCTGTACCTTGACGCCATAAGATGATTCTTTGTCATTGAGTACCCATTTGAGGTGTTCATGTGCGTCTTTTTTTCCCAGTTTTCCGATTAAAAGTGCGGCATTGGCACGAACTGTCTGATCGGTGTTCTTTAATTGCTCAATTATGAGCGAATACTGGTTTTCTTTTCGCAGTTTTGTCAGCGTATATGCCGCGGCGATTTGAACGTTAATTTGCTCATCTTTCAGCAAGGGTTTGACAGACAGGGCACCCTGTTTGTAATCCATGTCTCCAATGGTCACGGCTGCTAAAAATCTTACCCCGAATTTCTCATCTTTCAGCAATTTGACAACCGTTGGCATCAGGTCATTTCTGCCTGTTTCGGAGACTACCTCGATCGCGTGGGCCCTGATAACCCCGTTTTGGTTTGTAAGGCTTTGATAGAGTATTGAATTTGCTCTCTCACTGAGACTCTTTATATCAATACTGTCTATGTTTCTGTCTATGTTTCTATTTTTAAGGGAAATATTTTGCTGTTTTTCATTTTCCTGACAGCCAACTGTTAGGAACATTGTAATTGACACTATGGCTATGAGCACATTTTTCACTTATTTGGCCTTTCGTTTCAGATATTTTGACATTAACAATCTTTCCAGAAGCATTGCCGCCAGTATCGCCACAAACGATCCTGCAGCATATATATCGGGCCATTTGCCGTATTGACTGAAGAAAGTTACCCTGTTATCTATGAATATTTTATCGACGAACCATCCTTCGACACATTCTCTGTCCATGGCCTGTTTGGGGAGGTTCCCGTCGGAATAGCCGTCCACGATCCTTCCGAGCGGGTCCACGATGCAGCTTATTCCGGTATTAACGCTCCTTATAACACTGATACGGTTCTCTATGGCCCTGAATACCGTTATCGCTGTTCGCTGGCTGAGTTCGCCGCTTGGAATTGTTTTTCCGCCATCTTTGTCAAATTTGACATACCATCCGTCGTTGCTGATATTGATCAGCCAGTCGCTTTTTTTCTTTCCATCGCCGCCTGTGACCATTTTCCGGGTAACTTCCGAGTCGGTATCTTCATAGCATATCAAACAGCCGAAGTGATATGTCTTTTCATCGGATTTCATGTCGAAGATCGTATATTTGGTTCCGGCGGTCAGGCTGTAATCGTAGTCGAACGGGCTAAAGTACCTGAACATCTTGTATAAAGACGGTACCGAATCCTTAAGCGGGATATACTCGCCGAATGGCACCAGGTGTATCTTGTCGAATCTTTTCGGGTCCTGTTTGCCGTCCGGCCGGTACAGGTAAGCCGAGTTAAATCTTTCGGTGATGATATATTTAGGAGGTTCCACCGTTGCCGCGTGCGATCCGAACAATACGTATCCGCGATCCTTGACATGCTTTGAGATAGTTTCGTCAAATCTTCCGCCCGGGTTATCCATTTTGAATTTATCGAGAATCCTCGTAAAAGATTTATTCATCGTGGCAAGGACGATGGTTTCCGGCCAGGCGACCAGTTCTGCGCCCGCGTCGAAGCATTTGTCGCTTTTGTCGATCAGGTCGTCAAGTATAAGTTCGCCATTGTCGGCCAGTTCCTTGACATAAGAAGGGATGTTGGGCTGAACGGAACCTAAAACCGGTCCTTCGCTGACAAACTTCGCCGATTGACCGATACGATACTTGCCGTATGTCATAACGCTAAGCAAAACAAAAACAGTAACAGAAACCTTAACTCCATTAACTACACTAAATCCGTACCGATAGCATCCTGCCCACACCGTTTTGCTGGGAGGGGTGGATTGCCAGGCAAAAATAAGATCGCAAACAAGCCCGTTAACCATAGCGATAACAAACGAAACCCCCGTTACCCCGAACAGGTCGGCAAACTGTATCAGCGTCGTATTTGCATACTGACTATGTCCAAGCAGCCGCCAGCTGAACCCGGCCATAAGTATTCCCTGCCACGCTTCTGCGCCGATGATAAGAATCGGCAGGGCGATGAAAAGCGACCATT
>JAIPFN010000256.1 GCA_021736615.1 Phycisphaerae bacterium
GGGGCCCCAGATGCATAAATTTCCCCCCCCAGCGAAAAACACGCTCCCCAAATTTATGCATCTGCCCAAGCTATTTTTCTCTAAACGCAAATTGGAAAGATTAGCAAAAAGGAAAGAAAAAATGTTATATAAAGAAAAATTGCAGTTGACAGGCTCCGGTTCATAGGATTTCACGGATTATTAATAACCACGAAGAACATGAAACTCATGAAGAAAAGAAAAAGATTTTTTAAAAAAAGAGAAAAAAAGCAGTAGTTGGTGTTGTGGAATTTTTAATATAACTTGTTATTCAATAAAGAATTGTGAAAGTTGTTATTAAAAAACCGCCAACGCTAACTTCTACCCTTTTAAGCTTTTCTCTTATCCCTCTGTGGTCCTCTTTGTCCTCCTATGAACCGGAGCCTGTCAACCACATTTTTCTTGTCTAATTATTATTTTCAGCATCTTAAAAACTCCATTCTATACTTAATAACACCTTTCTCAAGCACTAGACTTAAGAATTTACGCAAAGAGAAAAATAGATTGGGCAGATGCATAAATTTGGGAGCGATTTTAAGCTGGGGGGGGAAATTTATGTATCTGGGGCCCCGAGCTATTTTTCTCGTTCTCAACGCATCGTTTATACCTTATCTTTTTTCCTTTGCCAACAATTAATAACGGCGGGAATTTATAACAGGCTGGCTGCCCAAACTCCTATTCGTGATCGCCCAACGGCCCCACATTCAGCTCAATACGGACCAAAGCTCCCATTCTCTGTGACGTGATCCCGGCTTTCGCCGACCCACATTTCACTATGACCGGGTTCCTTTGGATTATCCCGCCAACCTTAAAATCCCATTACGCCGCTTGCTTCAACATCCTTTCAACCAGTTTTTCATTATACAATTCACCGCTGATCAACATCGCTCGCATGACACTTAACAGCTTGCGTCCGACCGCTACGATCGCGATCTTCTTACGTCCGTCCTGTCCGCATCGAACACGCTCATAAAACGCGTTAAGTGCTTTACTCTTACGTATCGCCATCCAGCTGCTTTCGCAGATCACCCATCGAACTGCACTGGGCCCATGTTTGGTAATATGCCCCAGACGCCTGCAAGAACCACTCTCGTCAAGTTTTGGAACCATCCCAAAATAGCTACAGTACTGTTTGAAATTATCAAACCTGCTGACGTCATCGGTATAAGCAAGAACCGTCTCTGCTGTCCGCCCGCCAACACCGGGTATACTCATCAGCAGCTTACCGCCAGGCTGCGTAGCAAGATACCTGTCAAGATAAGCGGTAGTATTTTTAATCTGCATTTTTAAAAGATCAAACTCATCAAGCAAATTACTCAATTGCAAATGCCATAAATCAAACTCACCGACCTGTCCGCTGCAAACATCACGCATCCACAACAAATTACTTTTCTTCCACCAACCGCCTTTATGCAGTGGCTTATTATATCCATGGCCTTTAAACGTGGCTCGAATACGATTCTTAACCTGCACCAGCTTAGTAACTGTTTTTTTGCGATGAAGTATAGTCTCACGCCACTGTCGAACTTCTTTACTCGGCATATAAACACCAGGTACTTCATCCATATAAAGCAGCTTAGCCATCTTATAAGCATCAATCCTGTCATTCTTTTTTGCTGTTCGGAATATCCACGTCATCTTAGACGGATTAGCAACTGTCAAACTGTCAACCGAATCGACTAGCGAGTCATACAAAAAGCCCGCCTGCCCGCTGACCTCAAAAACCAGATGCGTTTTGCCGGAAAAACCTTTCTTCTGGCCGATCAAATACTTCTTCATAGACTCAATATCCGGGCCTATAGTGGCATATGCGTCTTTTTTATTTTTTTGTACAACACAAACAACTGTTTTCTTGCAATCAATGTCAAATCCAATATACTTGTCCATAAGGAGCCTCCTGGTAAAAGGTTATTGTGCTTCGAGCACGAAAATTATGAATGGGACGCTAACACGATCCCGAACAATCATAACCTACCGGAGGCTCCGGTTACATAGCTTATCTGTGGGGTTTTGGTTGGTATCGTCATTCAGTTCTTGACGACGATCCCATGGTATCTGCATGATAGCTACAAATAGCATGACGAATATGACCATTTTTATGAATAGTTTCATGATTTCTTCCTTTTCACTCAAAACCTAATGACGGTTCAGGTTTTTTAGTATTTTATGTATTTTAAAGGAAAAGTCAAAATTTTCATGACGGAAAATGGGGATATCGCCTTAAGTTAGATGCGAAAGTGTGAATTTGACACGGACGCTTGCCTGACTGTGTTAGGTAGGCGGTCAAGGTCTATTGCTCCATAACCGCAGTTCCCATTGAGCAATAGATAAACCTTCCTTTTTTGCTTGCTCTTTAATTATCGTGATCATTTCTTTGTAACGGTCTGAACTGTCTAATTCAGTCCAATTCTCGTTAATGTCAACAGCTTCAAGCACAACTCTATCAACTGGACAATGCGGGGGTTCATGTTCAACATAGCCAAGGCACCATAAAAACTTAAGATATAGATTTACCGCTTTTTGTGCCACACCGAAACGCATTTTGCCACCATTTAAAACATCATTGAATTCTACAGACAGTTCCTCTTGGAATTTCTTAATATTATTGATGTGTGTACTTTCGGAAATCTCCTTTTGGGAATAATCTTCTTCAAGCCGCCTCAATGCTTCCTCTAAGGACTTTGAGAATTCTTTCTTTTGGGCATCTGTAACACCCGTCGAGTATGTTCCAGAGTGCTGTAGAGCCGATATCCTTGCATTCGAAAGTGCGATTAAGATTAAAAAATTCTTTTTGTAATTCATGTTAGGCTCCTGTGTGATTTCATATTTTATGATTGTCGTTTTTTTCTCAGCATCAAACCGCCTAGAGAAAGAGAATTAAGGGGTACGGTACTAATGGCACTGTCATATTTTTTTGGCAAGATAGACAAGATGCTTCGCAGCAAACCGGTCCATCCCCTAAAGCCCTTAACTTGTGTATCCATTGACAAACTCCCAAATCCTCAAAAAAAATCAAATTCCCAATCCGACACTAACGCCAAACTCTTTTCACCTTTCGCACTTCGCTTGCGTCCCGGCTTTACGCCGGGATTAAAACTTTCTACACCTGACTTTATTATATACCCAAAACCAAAAATATCAAAAGAAAAAAACAACCAAAGTTTTTTTTCGCCTCACATTTTCCAACTGACCACCTACTACTTACCACTCACCAGGTAAATTTAAGGGGTACGAGGTAAATTTAAGGGGTACAGGTAAATTTAAGGGGTACGGTACCTTTTTTTGAAAAATCACCACTTAAGGTACTAATAACGCCACTTTTGCGAGGTAAAACAAAAATAACTATTGATTTCGGCCAACAAAAAGTCCATGGTACCGGTAGCGGTTCGTCAAGGATTAAGCTCATAGAGTAATCCTCATGTTTCAAAGCTTTACAAAAACCCGCTCACGCAACTCAATAGGCCTATTAAAGCTTCTATACCTGAAGAAACCGTCTTTTCAGCCGCCAATCGCAATACATTACAGGATATAATCGATATTTAAAATTCTGCAAAACGCAAACACACGCCAAAACACTGACAAAAAACGCCATTTTTCGAGGATTTCACTGTAGAGGCCGCCGGAGAATACAAAGAGGGTGTGTTGAACGACAGGCCGACAAGAACCTCAAAAGTGAAATTAGTTTGATTTTTTGAGACTGTTTTGTATCCTGTAAAAAAAGAAGCTGATGGCTTACTATCACTAATTCCGGCTCGTAAAGCACAATGAAAGATACTAAAAATGGAAAGTCTCACACATATAAAACGTCGTCAGTTCTTAAAACAAACCGCAGCGATCGGTGCCGCCCTTGCCCTGTTGCCCACGGGATGTACGGCTAATATAAACACCGCTGCTAAACCGGACAAGAAACCGAATATCCTTTTTATCCCGGTCGATGATCTGCGAATCCAGCTGGGCTGTTACGGGCATACCGAAACTATCTCTCCGAATATTGACCGGCTTGCGTCGGAAGGTACGCTTTTTAAGCGGGCCTATTGCCAGGTTCCTGTCTGCGGGCCTTCAAGAATTAGCGTAATGACCGGGATGCGAACAAATAATAACCAGTGGTCAACAACTAGCCTGAAGAAGGATTTTAAGAGCCTTCCGCAGCATTTCAAAGATAACGGATACCATGCCATTTCCAACGGCAAGGTGTATCACACTATGGCCGACGACAAAGAAAGCTGGTCCGAAGAACCCTGGCGTTCTGTCGCGGTCTATCATGGCAAAGGAGACTGGGCCGGATATAACCAGTACGGCATATGGCAAAACCCTGAGTCGGCGAAACTGGTAAACAAAAAATCCGGCAGAGGCCCCTTCTGCGAATCCGCCGACGTGCCGGACGACGCATACCAGGACGGCAAAGTGGCCAACAAGACCATCGCCGACCTGAGAAGATGCAAGGATATGGACAAGCCGTTTTTCATCGCATGCGGTTTCTGGAGACCCCATCTTCCGTTTAACGCACCGAAAAAATACTGGGACATGTACGACCGCGATAAGATCGACATGGCAGACAACCGGTACAAGCCAAAGAACCTGCCGAAAGAATGCAGAAACTCCAGCGAGATCAACCGTTACGGACAGGTCGAAGGCCGAAAAAGCACCGACGATTTCCATCGGCAGGCGCGGCATGGTTACTATGCGTGCGTAAGTTATGTCGACGCTCAAATCGGTAAGATCATGGACGAGCTGGAAAAACTCGCCCTTGCCGACAATACAATCATAATCCTCTGGGGCGATCACGGCTGGCACCTGGGCGAGCACGATTTCTGGGGCAAACACAATACCCTCAATAACGCGCTGCAGGCACCGATGATCATCCGCGCACCGGGCTATAAAAAGAACAACAAAACAAATGCCCTCGTCGAATTCGTGGACATGTATCCGAGCCTTTGCCGGCTGGCCGGGATTGAAACCCCAAAAGTGCAGCTCGACGGAAAAAGCTTTGTCCCGCTGATGAGCGATCCGAACCTGCCATGGAAGAAGGCGGTTTTCAGTACCTTCGGCGGAAAAGCGGTAAAGACAGACAGATACCTCTACACCGAGTGGAAAAACGCACGCATGCTATTCGACCACAAAACCGACCCGGAAGAAAACACAAACATCGTTGAATTACCCGAAAATGCCGGGATTGTCAGCAAATTAAGTGCCCTTCTCAAGTCCGGCTGACCGTGCGGTCAGTTGGATAATTACAAATTACTAATTGAAGATTCGCCTTTTCCGAAAGATAGGCAATTTAGTGGTGCTCGACCCATTTTTTTTGTCGCGAAAAATATGCATTGTTTACAAATGATCGGCGATAGTCTATAATCCGGCCATGGAGACATGGTCAATACAAAAACTTTTAAACTGGATGACAGACTATTTCACGAAGAATGAGATAGACGAGCCTCGGCTAAGTGCCGAGATGATCCTTTCGTATGCGCTCGAACTTAAGCGTATCGAGCTGTACATGCATTTTAATCGCGTTATCGAAAAACCAACCCTCGACAAACTCCACCATTTGATCAAACGTGCCGCCGCCAGCGAACCGATAGCATACCTGGTCGGCCGTAAGGAGTTTTATTCGCTTGAGATAAAGGTAAACTCCAACTGCCTTATCCCGCGTCCGGAAACAGAGCTGCTCGTCGAAAGAGCGATAGAGTTTCTGAGAAAACGCCCTGCCCCTCGCTACGTATGCGACCTTTGCACAGGTTCCGGCTGTATCGCGACGGCGGTTGCCAAGGGGGTTGATGACATAAAGATAATTGCCACTGACATCTGCGACGCGGCCCTTTCGGTCGCTGCCGAAAACATCGAGAAACATGGATTGACCGATAAGGTGCACCTGTTATGCGGCGACCTTTTCGACCCGATCATAGAAGGACTCGACCAGACGCATTTCGACCTGATAATCTCCAACCCGCCCTACATCTCAACAGCCGAGATGGCCGAACTTGACAAAAACGTAAAAGACTACGAACCACACAAGGCACTGCATGCCGGCGAAGAAGGACTCGACGTATACAAAAGGATAATCGCACAGGCTAACGAACACCTGAAAGACGACGGCGCAATAATGCTGGAAATCGGCTACAAACAAGCCGCTAGCGTTACAGAACTACTGGAAAAGACAAAATGCTTTAAAGCAGTTTCAGTAGAAAAAGACCCCCACGGAAATGACCGGATCGTAAAGGCGATTAAGCAACCCCGGAAATAAAGCCCTTATTACATTACTTGTAATAAGACTAATCCTTATTACACGATAACGGCTTATCTTGTAATAAGAAGAATTACCAAATAACCACCTCTTTATTTGTGACTTCCTGAATCATTTCGACTACTTTACTACTCAAACTCAACTATTATATTTTTGTAACGTGAAAGTAACATAAATATAATATGAATATAATAGAAATATAATAGAATCCTTGCCTTACATATTTATCAATAAACTTTTATTAGCTTGCTCCAACTTGCTTAAAGTTGTTATAACTTGCTGCGACTTGTGGATAACAAGTGGATAACTACATGTATTTTTCGTGGTTTTTGCAGAAATAATGCAATATAATTGATATTGTTGATTAATGGCATCGAATTTCCCACTTCTCTATGTAAAGAGATAGCTAACCTACTTCTGCTTCTTGCCCAGAAAATATCCAAACCCATCGCTATACAACATCATCAATACACCAAATAACAAATAAAATAAAAATAAATAAGCATTAATATAAAAAAACTATTTGACAAACACCAACTAAAAACTAAAATACAAGCTAAATAGAAAGGGACAAACATGAGTATAGAGTTTTTCACAGAAGAAGGCCGTGGCTTTGAACCTAAAGTCAGCATAAGGAAACAGGGCCAAATAGGACTAAACCAAGGCGCTGTTAAGCGGTTCAATATCAAGGAAACACAGTATGTACTGCTAGGCTATGACAAAGAGCGTAAGATGATAGCTATTAAACTAATTGATAAGCAACAAAAGGGTGCAAGGAAAGGAATTGTTCGCGAAAACAACTGTAGTATCGCCGCGAAGGGGTTCTTTGATTTCTTTAGCATTCCTTATGCCGAATCAAAATCTTTTGAAGCCAAGCTAGATCCAGATTCTGGATGTATAGTTTTCTTCTTGGAGAAAGAAGAAGACGAAATAGATAGGCAAACGCTATTGTAAGGCGTTATTAATGAAAAAGCCGACCTAAGGTGCAACTTAGATCGGCGATAAATTTGGTACTAAGACCGTACCTCAAACTTGATATGAAACGATTATATGGTCTTTTTGACAGTAAGTCAAATAAAAAATCGTTTCTAGAAAGGAGTTCTTATGAATAAGAACACTTTAATCCAGATGTACCAAGAGTATCGCATTCCTTGTGATCAATTGGTCAGTAACCCGCAAACCCTAACTAAGTTCACTAGTGAATACAAAAAGCGAACTGGTGAGGAAGCAGAACCGGCTCAAATGGGCCGTGAGATGTTAAATCTTCGTCGGCGTGGCGAAGCCAAAGGTGGCTTGCCAAGGCTAATGCGAAAGTATCATGGTCGCAACCTTGGAGATGATTGAGTTTTAATTTTTGTAGAAATGCGTTTGCCATATTGCACCCCAGAGTTTTCCTCTGGGGTGTTTTTTATTTAATATTGAAAAACTTCTTGCTGGTTTCTGTTACATTTTCGGCGAAGTCTTCCAGGGACATGCCTTTTACCTCGGCGATCTTTCTTGCTGTGTGTATCATAAGTGCCGGCTCGCAGGGGCGTTGGTTTCTTACCGGTTCCGGGGATATGAAGGGGCAATCGGTCTCTACCATCAGTCTATCCAGCGGAACCAGCTTCGCCGCCTCTCTGGTTTCTTCTGCTTTTTTGAAGGTGACTATGCCTGTAAATGACACATGATACCCCCTGTCGAGCACTAACCTGGTCTGCTCTTCTGTGCCGCTGAAACAGTGTATCACTACGTCTTTAAGCCTGCCTTTGTATTCATCGAGGATTTCCATACTTTCGTCGAATGCGTTTCGGGTATGTATGATCACGGGCAGTTTCAATTCTTCGGCGATATTCAGATGAGCACGGAAGATATCCTTCTGCACCTGCCTGGGCGAGTGGTCATAAAAGAAATCCAGACCGGTTTCGCCGACGGCGACGACCTTTTCATGGGCGCAAAGCTTGCGGAGATTTTTCAGATCATCGTCCGTGACCGACTTTGCGTCATGCGGATGATAGCCGAGAGCGGCATACATATTTTCAAATCTTTCGGTAAGAGCGACAACGCCTTCAAGCTCGCCCGGTTCTGTACCGACAGTAACCCACGAGCAAACACCGGCCTTGATAGAACGGGCGACAACGCCGTCAATATCGTCTTTAAGGTCATCAAATGTTAAATGGCAATGAGTATCTATAAGCTTCATGTTTGTCCCAAACTTAAAAAATTGTGGTTCAACTCCCAAAAAGTTGGTTCAAATTGTATTGTATAAATGAAAAAACAAAAATTAAAGATCAAAATGACAAATTAAAAATCAAAATTGTGGGCCCGTCTGGTTTTGCAAAAAGCGAAACTGCTTGACAAGCCATA